>CALGPD010000473.1 GCA_937960625.1 uncultured Spirochaetia bacterium
CCACAGGTGCAGCCATAGTTAAAACCCTTTGCAGTGAATTCGTTGACTTACCGTCAATGACAATGGAAAAAGTTGGATATGGAAGCGGAACAATTGAGAGAGAAATACCAAACCTTCTTCGAGTATTTACAGGAACAGAGGTTAAAAAAAAAATGTTTGCTTTTTAGTTGAGGCAAATATTGATGACATGCCGCCTGAATACATTTCAGACAGTATCAATGCATTTCTTGAAAACGGGGCACTCGATGCTTATATAACTCCGGTGATAATGAAAAAATCAAGGCCGGGATACGTTGTTTCCGTTATTTGCAGAGAGAAAGATTTACCCGTTATCGAACAAACCTTTTTTAATTACACTACGACTATCGGTTTGCGCAAACAAACTTTTACCCGTTCCGAATTAGACAGAAAGGAAAAAAAAGTAAAATTTTCTTTAGGCGAAATAGCAGTAAAAATATCATTTTTAGAGGGAAATATTATTAACTACAAACCTGAACACGATGACGTATTAAGGCTTTCTAAAAAAAATAATATATCTCCAAAACACGTGCTTGATATTTTTTTTAGTGAAAACATTAATATAAAACTTGATTTACCGGATTAATTTATCCCCGCGCAGATGCGGCCTCTTTGTTAGCATATTTTTTATAATACTCACATTCAGCACAACTTTCTTTGTTACACATTTCCCTGTTCAAACCAAAATCGGTTATAACAACGTAACAATTAAGCGCGCGTGATTTGTAAGCAACGCATTCCTCGCATTTATTTGAATGCTCACCGGTAAAGTGTTTCGAAAAATATTCCCAGCAAAATAAACGTTTTTTCTTTGATGCAAACTCATCTTCATATTTAAAAAACTCTTCAAGCGGATAGCCTTTGGTTTCTAAATATTCTATCAGCTCAGACCTTTTAACTCTTCTATGTCCGCCCGATGTTCTGAAATGAGGTAACGCGTTCTTTTCAAGCCAGTTCTTTACTGTAATTCTGGATACTCCGCAAAATTTTGCTATTTCACATGTAGTATAAAATTGTTTCATAATTATACATATTTTACTTAACTATTTAATATTTGTCAAGCATTTAAAATAAATAATTACTTAAATTACTTTTTTATAAAAAATTTTTTCTATTTTCCTGGCAGTAACCGTAATTTTATCAAAATCGTTTTCAACAACACCGTAAACCCTGATAATTCCGCCCCCGCGGGTCTCCCTGCCGAATTTTTTATAAACCTCTGGAAACAAAACACATTCAATTATACCTGTCTCATCCATAATAGAAACAAACTTCATATACTTTTTGCCTTTGGTTACTGTACGCCTGTAAGCAACTATAATCCCCATAACGTGAACACATTTACCCTCATAAAACCTTAGGCGGACAGCAGGCACATGCCCTGGTTTTTCCCTAAGCATTGCCAGCGGGTGAGCTGATACAGCCATATTTAAAATTAAAAGTTCATTTTCAATATCCTGAGCAAGGGTGTAATCCTGTTCACATCTGTAACTGCTGTAATCAACGCCTTTCAAAGCCATACGCCCGATTAACATCTGTTCGGTTTTTTTTAAATTTGAAAAACTTAAAGCCCCGGATTTAACCAGATTCTCAAATTCCCTGACATCAGGCTTAACCCGGATAACAAAATCGTACAAAGATACAAAAGCCTTTATACTCCTTTCTTCAATAATAGCCTTAACACACGGCTTGCTAATATGCTGAATATCTCCAAGCCCGGGCATTATTCCGTTATCAGTTAAAGTGAAATCTTCACCGCTTTTCATTACATCAGGATAAAGCAAAGGTATATTCAACCGCCTGGCCTCCTCTGCATAAGCCATACGCGGATAAAACCCTCCGTTGTTAAGCAAAACCGCCGTCATAAACTCTCCGGGATAATGACATTTTAAAAAAGCAGACTTATAACCGAGATACCCGTATGTCGCACTATGCGCCTTGTTAAAACCGTACTGGGCAAACCCTACAATCTGATTCCATATATCAACAGCAACGGACTCCTCAAACCCCCTCTGAATTGCGCCGGAAACAAAAATATCACGGTTTTTTTCCATCCCCCTGCTGCCTTTAAATTTAGTCATACTACGCCTTATGGATTCACTTTGCGCCATTGAAAGGCCGGCAATAACATTTGCTATCTTCAAAACCTGTTCCTGATAAACAACAACACCGTAAGTTTCCTTCAAAACGGGTTCCAAAGCAGGGTGAATATATTCGGTTTTTTCAAGCCCGTTAAACCGCCGGATAAAGGCATCTTTTAAACCGCCGGAAGTTGGGCCGGGCCTGATATGGGCAACAGCCTGAATAATACCTTCAACGTGTTTTGGTTTTAAATTCCTGAGAAGACCGCGCATAGCAGGAGATTCAATCTGAAAGCACCCCATGGTTTGTCCGGCTGATATAAGTGAATACGTTTCTTTGTCATCAAGAGGAATGGAATCAATATCAACCGTTATACCTCTTTTTTTTAAAAGACGTATTGTATCATAAAAAACAGAAAGCCCACGCACTCCAAGAAGGTCAATCTTCAACAGGCCAGCGCTTTCAATATCGTGCATATCATACTGGGTAACTATCACCCCCTTTGCCGCTTTTTGTAAAGGCACTCGATTATAAATAGTATCCGGGCTTATAACCATTCCACAGGGATGAACGGAAATATGACGGGGCAAATCCGTAAGCCGTTTTCCCGTATCAATAAAATTTTTAAACTCTTCAAGGCCTGCCGGAAAATCAGCATATTCTGATAACTGTTTCATTCTTTTATCAAGCATATCAAGCCCACCATGAGACGGAAGCTTTTTCGTTAACCCGTTAACTTCTGCTTGAGAAAGCCCGTATGCTTTTGCAACGTCTCTGAAAGAAGAACGGGATTGAAAAGTAACAAAAGCGGCAATCATTGCACACTTCTCTTTACCGTATTTCTTAAAAACGTAATCAATAACTTTATCACGGTTTTTCCAGCATAAATCAATATCAATATCAGGAGGGCTTTTTCTTTCAGGGTGCAAAAACCGTTCAAAATAAAGATTATGCTTTATAGGGTCAACATTTGTAATACCAAGACAATAAGAAACAAGAGAATCTCCGGCAGAACCTCTTCCCACTGCGGGTATATTTTGAGATTTTGCATATTCAACTATATCATACACAATTAAAAAATATCCCGTATATCCCATAGAATGGATTACGGAAATCTCATAATTAAGCCTGTCCAGGGCCTGCTTGGTTATGGGATTATAACGTTTAACCAAGCCCTCATATGCAATACTCCATAAAAGCGAATATTCGCTATATTTTTCCCCTGCATAAACTTTAGGGTATAAAAATTTGCCCCCGGGTAATTTAAAATCAATCTGGCCGGTTATATAAGATACGTTTGCCAGTGCAGTTGAAAAATCTTCAAATAATTCCTCCATTTCCCAGGGCGATTTAAAATATTGCTCCGCGCACGCTTTATCACTATTAGCCCTGTCAACGGTAGTTAAATTACCCGCTGCAGATAATACATTTTGCAAATTCAAGTCTTGTTTGTCAATAAAATTAACTGCGTTGGTACAAACAAGAGAAATATCGTTTTGCCTTGCTATCTGTTTCAATTTTTCACAGGTAAAATAATCTTTTCTCTTATGCATAAAAAGCTCAATGTATAAATCATTGGAAATTTTCTTTAAATTTTTCACAAAACCGTTAATAACGGATATAGGCGTTTCTTTTTCTACCATACCAAATAAAGCATGGCCGGTTAGAAAAATAAGCCCCTGGCTATAACGCTCGATTAAACCCAAACTAATTATTGGCTTTTCTCCGTAATCCGCCGAAAGATGGGCGGTGGTAAGCAGTTCGCATAAATTAGCATACCCTTTCGCATTTTTAACAATTACAATAATTCCGCCCTGCTCAAGTAAAAGCTCTGTCCCAATAATTGGTTTTATGCCCAACTTTATGCATTCGTTGTAAAAGCGGTAAACCCCGTACAAACCGCATGAATCAGTAATTGCCGCGGCAGTATAACCGTATTCTGCTGATTTTTTGGCAATTTCCTCAGGGGTTGGTGTTGCCTCCATAAAAGAAAAACAAGAATGTGCATGAAGATGAGATTTAAACATAAAGTTCACTTATACCTTTATTATAATTTTATAAAGTTTCCGGCTATCACTTAAAAACCGAAGCCGGTTTTACAATATGAAAACCATAACGCCCCCGAAGCCCATCAACTTTCTCATCCACCATCTTTCTTTTCTGTTCATTATTAAAATCAAAAAGCTCTATTTGGCATGAATCTTCAAGTGAAGTAAAACGCACACCTATAAGACGAATCTGTACTTTACGGGTCCACATTTTATCAAGCATATCAAGCACAAGAGGAAAGAAATGATTAAAAGTATCACCAGCAGGAACAGTTTTGGACCGCGTTATAGTAGTAAAATCCCTGTAACGCAGCTTAACAGTAACTGTTTTTGCCTTGAAATTCTTTTTGCGCAAATCATAAAGCGCTCTTTCAAGAGTATAAACAAGCGCTTTTTTAACCTCACCATAGTCCATAACATCGCTTTCAAAAGTCCTTTCTCTACCCACGGATTTAACATCTCTGGTAATACGCACCTTTGAATTATCCAGAGCATTTGCATACTTCCATACCGTGACACCGGCTTTACCGAACAATTTATCCATAACGCGTTCTTCAAGCTCTGCGATTTGCCCTATCTTATAAATCCCCATATTTTTTAAACTGCTTTGCATTTTAGGCCCGATTAAGGGAAGAGAGCTTATGGGGAGGGGAAATAAAAACTCCCTATCCCGGTCGAGCACATTCGTAATTCCTCCGGGTTTATCATGATCACTTGCCACCTTTGCCACTACTTTTGAGCGGGCAATTCCAATAGAACATGAAAGCCCTGTTTTATCTTTTATTTCTCGCTTTAAATCAAGGGCAGCCTGCCCTATATCATCATAAAGCGTTTCAAAACCTGTTAAATCTATATATGCTTCATCAAGGGAAACCATCTGCACAACAGGAGAATAGTTTAAAAATATTTCATTTATTTTTCTAGAGTATTCAACGTAAGCTCCCGGAGTACCCCTCAAATAAATACCATGAGGGCATAATCCATATGCCTTACTAATAGGCATAGCAGATTTTATTCCGTATCTCCTGGCTTCATATGAACACGATGACACTACCCCTCGGCCCTTTGCAGGGTCTGCTCCTACAATAAGAGGCTTACCTTTATACTCCGGGTTTAAAACAACCTCAACTGAAGGAAAAAACGCGTCCATATCAACGTGAAAAATTATACGCTTACCCTTTTTCACTGAAATACCTCTAATCTGAATTTTACGTTCTAACTAACTCTCCCTGAAAAGCATGCGCGTAACTTAGGCCGGAAAACTTTTACTTTATCCGTTTCAAGGGGTATACGCACAATTTCCCCTTGCTCTATATATCTTCTTATAAGTGCCTGCTTAATTTCCGGCGCAATAAGAGAACGCATTCCATTAATAACTGCCTTGGTAACAGCTCTTGAAAAAACTTTTTCATCATCCTCACTCTTTTCATACTCAAGGCCGCTTGCTATAACTTCCTTAACCTGACTTTTATCACGTACTTTTAAAGTAACATAACAAGCAGATCCTTTATGAGCCACGCCGTTTAACTCAAACTCTACATTACCCCGCTTACGGAAATATTCGCTTATACCTAAATCCGTAATATCATACTCGTTACCGTTCAAGGTTTCTTTAACCACAACTTTTGCGTTATGAATTCTAACGGGTTTTGTTTTTTTCATATATCTTAATAAATCCCAGATTGTTCTCATGCTGCCTCCTTAAGGTATCCGTCTTTTTTTTCTATAATAACCTCACAAGAAAAACACTCATTACACATTGCCCTAATTTGAGTATTTTCAGCGTGAGTAATATTTCCATCTGCTATATAAATAACTTCGCCTTTAAAAACGAGAAAGTTATTTGGATTACCGCATTTTGCGCATTTCATTAGCTCCTCCTGCGACATTGATTATGTTAATATAATAACATATTTGTTATTAATAAGTCAAGTTTAAATCGAATTTTTTAGAAAAATACTTGATTTTTATTAATTTATTAACTATTATGTTAAGTATGGAAACAATAGGAAAACTCATTAAAATAGCAAGGTTTAACACAGGCCTTGACCAAAAACAATTGGCCGAAACAATTAACGTTCCCAAAGAATATATATCTTACTGGGAAAGCAACAAAAGAACCCCTTCCCTTGAACACGTTGAAGCACTTGCCAAAACATTAAACGTTACACCGAATTACTTTTTCGGGCTTGAAGACAGCAATGCAACGGAAAACGGTGCCAGAGGCACTGCAAACCTGCGAATGGCAGGGGAAGTTTCATGCGGTAACCTGACTTACGCAACAACGGAAAACGGGGAATACGTTACGGAAGAAATTCCCGTTGCCATTTTAAGTAAATACGGCCAGCTTGGAAAAAAAGAACTTGAAGACAATTACTTTATCCTTAGAGCAAACGGTGACTCAATGTCCCCCTATATTGAAAACGGAGATACGCTTATCTGCAAAAGAAGCCAGGACATAGATTCGGGGAAAATAGGCATTATAGTAAGCGCGGATTCGGAAGCCACGGCAAAAGTAATAAGCAAAGCAAAAGGCGAAGTACGTTTAATACCGCTAAATAAAAAATACAATGAAATTATAATCACGCCGCAGGACGAAGAATACAGAGTAATCGCAGAAGTGGTATACGTTATGAGAAAAGTAAGAACTTTTATAATTTAAAACAACGCAAAGGAAACAGGATGAACAAAAACTACAAACCGGTATATAGAAATTTCTTTAAGATAAACCTTTTTGAAAACAACGAAGATAAATTTCACGCATTAGAACAAAAAAACACTGAAAACAAAAAGGATAAAGCAGCATAAAACAAAATATTTAAACAATTATTGTTAAAAGCCGAAAATATAACAAATGAAAATAAATAAAATAAAAAAACCGGCAGCAATAATAACATTCACCATGATATTCCTCACAACATTTATTAACGCCGGACAAAAAACTTATAAGAATTTACTAAAACCGAAACATACACTATCAATACCTAATAAAAAATACTACATAGACAGAGCCGGTAATTATATCTACTTTGGAAAACCCATAAAAAAAGGAACACTTGAAATCAAATACGATTTTGAAAACAATACATACAACGAATTAAACTATAGTATCAGATATTTTTACACTGAAAGAATTACAGATGACGACCTTTTCGATAATCTACCTAAAGATATCAGCGGAATGAATTACAAAGGCGAAATAATTCACGATTTCCGCTACCTTTCCAAAGGCAACACTTATAAATCTTTTTATCATGGACACATATACATACCGCGTAAATTTTTACGATTGGACATAAAAACTCCGGAGGGAATAAAATATATAATTTCCCCCCTGCTTAACCATGAAATAATCTATAATCTTGACAAAAACCAACTGAAAAAAAGAGCCGGCCTAATACTCGCTTCATATAAAAAATTCAGAAGCGGAATCTCGGATATAATTCTTCATGAAAAAATACGATATTCATCTTTTGCATGGATTACACTAAAAAGATCGAGATACAACAAGATAAACAGAGACAATATCATCTGGCATTATTACACAAAAGCAATATTAAAAGAACAGCACATCACGGGGAAAATAAATAAAATTTCAGACTACTTAAATAAAAACAACATACCCCTTAACAAAAACGCTTTATTTAACTTCTATAAGCAAAACAACTACCTTAGATTTCCAGAAAACTCAGAATACTATATTTTAAAATTCCGGTATAACGAAAAAATTGTAAACATTATCGTACCGGTTGAAAAAATATATCACAATACCTTAAACAGCCCGATAAAAGAAATCGTTACTTTTTTTGCAAGAAAATTCCTTAAAAATAACCCAGACGCACAACTTTTATGCACAAAAGAGGAAAAAATGGGCAAATGGGTATTCTTAAAACTAAAATAATAATCCGGCCGCGCAAGAATTTTCTAAAAATTTGATTTTTTTTAAAAAATGTCATATAATATTATTAACGTGTTAAAAATGTATAACAACCATAACAGGAGGTAAACATGGAAGTTAACGATGTTGTTGGTTCTTACAGTACTGAATACGTGGCTAATAACACGGCAAATCAAGCTCAAACTCAGGAAGTACAGCAAAACCAAACAAACGAAGAGAATCAATACCAAGAAAGCGGTAAAGGCCAAGTAGTTGACTACGAAGCTTAAAGTAAAGCTGTAAGAATTTTAAACATAAACCAAAATATTTGCTGGAAAAAATATATCATTACTAAATTATCAAAATGAGGTTATTTATTATCTATTTGATAAACCTTGAGGGTATTATTCATTGTATATAGCATCCGCACCACCTTCCACTTCATGAACAAGGGCTTCAAAAAGCGTTACAATATCTTTTGTAGATTTTCGCAGTCTTGTAGAAATTATTTTTGATATAGTTTTTAAAACCATATACCCCAAATAAGGGTCATTTGCAGATAATTTTTCAAAATCATTTCTTGTCCAGACCAAAAGTTCACAATCCGTTTCAGCCATTACAGATGCCGAACGTAAATCATTATCAATTATTGCCAATTCTCCAAAAAAAACCTTCATATTGGCAGACAAAATAATTACCGTATACATCTCATCTTCAAGCGTATTTTTTAAAACCCGTACGCTGCCCGTTTTAATGATATACAGACAATCGCCTAGCTCTCCCTCACGGATAATAATATCACCGGCTTTAACTTTTTTCAATTTCAAAGTAGCGCCGATTGCTTCTATTCTCTCCGGGCTGCCGGACAACTCCTGAAATAAGTCAAGGCCTTTTAATAACTCTATGGTTTCCTGACTAACGTCCAAGTATTGCCTCCTTCTCTGCCCTTGATATACCTTCAACAACAATAGCTTTTGTGTGCTCTTTAATTACATAATCTCCGCCGGGATTAACAATAGGCATGTTTGCCTGTAAAGTTTTAACTGTACGCAAATTCTCGACAAGTTTTGAAATATCAGAAGTTTTTTGTGCTTCCACAAGCGCTTCTTTTTTCCTTTCATAAAAATTACCTGTATTCTCAAGAATACCTACCAGTATAGAGCCGTCACGGTCTAAAAAGTACATAGAGAGCGAGCCAAAAGTATCACCGATAAATTCGCGGGGAATCTCATCAGTGGCAATGCCTTTTTGAGCCTGAGTGGATATCAACTCGGTTACAATGTGAGACATACCCGTTGCCGCTGACGCTGTTGCTAATAAACGCCTTGAATACTCTCTTGATAAAATAATCTCTTCAACATGCGCAAGCTTTAAATATCTTTCAAATTTTTCATCAAGAAGTTCAGCAGCAACGTAAATATTTTTATTTATAGACTCAATCGTTATTGCAGCCATAACCGTTCTTGCATCAGCTTCCTGAGGAGAATACTGCTGGCCGGAATCCGCAAGAATCAAAACCTTACTCGCTTTATCAATATTCGCCCTTCTTAAAACAGCCTCCTCTAAAAAATCGCCGCGGATATAGTTAATACCCTTATACTTCTCTACACTCATAACAGATTCCATTTGCTCTATAGGAATATCATTTATAAGCACAATTTCATCATTATTAGTTCCCTGATTTGCCATTAAAATTTCATCAAGAACTATATTAAAGTCTTTCCGCCATCCGCAGATTACGAAATGATTTGTTAATCTTTGCAATTTTACCAACCCCTTTCCCCGTCTGATTTGCAGATCAACGAGATAAGACGCTATACGACCACTTATAACACCGAATAGTGTTACGCCGACAAACATCATTAATATACCTACAATTTGACCGCCAAATGTGGTCGGATACTTATCTCCATAACCAACAGTTGTAAAGGTCACTATTGTATACCAAAAAGAATCCCATAAATTTTTGAACATTTCCTTATTTCCGGAATGCTCAAAAAAGTATATTCCTAAAACACTTATTAAAAATACAAAAACCAATATTAAAGCTATTTTAAACGCAGCCGAAGTAAAAAACTCACCAAGCCAAAGTTTAATAGAGCGCTTTTTCTTCAAATTTTTCTTTGACTTTGCCGCCTGCCGGACAACGTGTTTTGCCCTGTCCGTTACACCGCGCCCGTTTAATTCCTGAGCTTTTCTTTCCTCTATCTGCTCTTTCTGTGACTTTAAAACCTTTTTAAGCAGCTCCACATTGGTTTTTTCCTCTTCACCGAGCTGCTCTCTAGCCTGCATTATCTCCCTGCGAATCTTTTCAATTTCATCATCACGCCTGTCTTCATAGGACTTTTTATCAACATCAATCATTGCATCACTAGAAGGGCTGCTATAACCCCCGTGATCCTCTAAAGAAACATCTTCTTTTGGTTTTGAATAATTAAATTCAGATGTAAAAATTTCCCTGCCAATTCTGGAAATATCACTTCGGGACTGCCCTTTAAACCCTGAATTTTGCTCTTTTTCTTTTTCGATTAAACCGTTGTAATCATTTGAAATATCAGATTCAATAAAATTATAACTGTCTAATCCGTTTTCTTCTACATCCTTGATTAAATACTCTTCATTACCGCCCTCTTGCTCGTGCAAATACTCTCCATAATCATCAAGCGCATCAACAGATGACAATTCAAGGCCATCAGAAGGTATATCCTGCTCTTTTTGGCCGGAACCGAAAAATGCAGTGGAAAAAGCATCTTCAGTTTTGCTATGCTCTAAAGCCTGTTCAAATACTCCGGATAAATTAACATCGTCTTCGCCGGATTTCATGCCATTTTCTTCAATATTCCCGGAAAAAACAGTATCTTCCTTATCTAAATCAAGGCCGGAACCATTACCATCATCATTCATAGCAATATTTTCCCCAATGGCTTCACTCCCGTCACCATTTTCAGAACACTCACTTTCATCATCATCCTCATCATTATAAATATTCTTTTGTTCACCGTCACTTCTGTATTCTCTCCCCCCCTTATCAGAGACAATTTCTTCCATCATAACTTTATCACCGCTTATATTACTAAACACGATATTTTTTTCAAGCTTAACATCAGGCGCTTTAACATCAAAACTTTCTTTTAACTTACCATTTTCGAAAGATTGCTCATCAATTATCACATCAACATCAAATTCAGGAGACACACGCATAGTATCAAATATAGACTCATCACCGGTATTTTCACCTTGAATACCTTCACCCTCAAATTCTTGCTGAATCTGCTCCCCCGAATCCCGCTCAGTTAATTCGGGCTCTTCTTCGGGCTGCTGCTCTTCCACACTATCTCCTTCAGAAATATCTTCATCCGATCTATCAGGTAAAGAAACCATTTCATCTTCTTTCAATATAGTATCTAAATCTAAAAATCCTTCCCCCTTAGGTTCATCAGCAATGCTTTCATTAAAATGCTCGCTTAAATTAAAAATATGGAACTCAGACCTAATTCCCTCAACCTCTTCAGGAGTTCTTTCTATATAAATGCGTTTATCGCCGGTTTGCTCACTATCATCCGGCTTATCTAATTCATACAATTCCGCGTCTTCAATTACCTCTTCTTCTCCAAGCTCAGAATAATCAGTAAAAATATCAACATCTTCAATTTCTTCAGCATCGATATTTGCTTCGGCATTAATCTCGGGCAAAATAAAAATTTCATCGCCTTCGCTAACATCACCTGCACCTAACAAATTATCCTGAACACCTGAAACCTCTTCACTTGGCACGGCATCCCCTTCATGACCTGAATCATCAAAATCCGATTCCCCGGAAGCATTGAACTGCTCTTCAAGACTATAAAAACCGGGAACCTGCCCTTCTTCCTGAGTTAATTCCTGCCCGGCACTTTCACCTACTCCTATCTCTTCACCGGCATCATCTTTAGGCAATCCTTCAGATGTTTCCGCCTCTTCTGATATTTGCCCGAACTTTTCACCCTTTACTTCTCCGGAAGCCTGCCCAATAACACTTTCATCTTTTTCATCATTTGAAATTTCCGCTAAACTTTCACGAGTTTTTTCAACCGAACGCTCAATTTCTTCACTTCTTTGTTTTGATACAGGGTATGCTTGTTGAATATCAACAATGGGTTTTTCACCATAAACATAAGACTTGCTGCTATCTTCTTCTTTACAAGGAATAGCGAGAAAATCACAGATACCCCGCTTTGTGACACTGAAAGGATCAACAAAAAGAATCTCTCCGAAAGGAGTATCATGCTTTGAAACAGGAACCTGACTATCTTCAATTTCCACGTTAACAATCTTCACCAATTCATCACAGATTATAGTATTTTCACCATTATTTAAGGTGATAATATAATCCCTGCTATTTGGAAAATCTGAGTAACCAAAAAACCTATGCAAAGGCAATATTTTCCAATCAGCAAAAGTTTTTTTCGTGAGCACAAAATTATCTTTTAATCTGCCGATTCTCGTGATTATTTGCTCACTTATACCCAGCTTAAATTGTCCAATTCTAAAAATAAGTATCTTCATAATATTTCAACCATTATTATATAACAAAAAAATAATTTTGCTATGATTATCGGCATAGAAATGGTTTAAACAACGAGTTTAAACCATGTTATAAACATATTTATACACAATTATAAAAAAATATAAGAATTTAAACCACAGCCTCTAATCATAAATCATCAACATTAAGAATTAATAAAATAGAAAAAATTAGGACTAAACAAAGAACTTTCCGATAAATAAATAATAAATGCTAATAATGGAAATACAATATGGAAACAAAACAAGAAAAACTTCCGGTAATGATATTACTTTTTATATACATAACTCCGGCTTTAAATTTATTTTTAATTTTCATGGGCTTAAGATACCAGATAGTACACCCAATGTATATATGGTTAAGCTTATTAACGATAATAGCAATATTAGCAGTACTGCCGTTTTTAAAGAAAAAAAGAAAATGGACAAGACATCTCTTCATGGGCTTATGCTTATTCTTTACTATATTACTATTTAGCCCATCAATAGAATTCCCGCTTTTAACTGTACTACCCGTTCTATGGGGATTAAAAATATTCTTAATACTACTATTTTTATACTTTGGCTATTTCTTTACAATATTTCTAGCAAACATAGAAATACTCGATTATTTCTTCCTACTGGAAGATCAGGTATCCAAAAACAGAGAGTTTAAAATAAATAAAGTTAAAAAATGGCGGAAAATGTTTTACATAAGCGCGGCAACAATATTCACCATATTCACAGCAACGGGAATTTTTATGGTATCTAGATGCAAATTAATAACAAATAAACTCAACGAAAAAAATAAAATTGAATATTTTAATAAAATTCTTAAAAAATTTGGAAAACTAGAAAAAGAAAAAAATCCTAATATAAAAAAATTTGATGATAAAAAAATATCATTTAACTACCACAGTTACTTAAAAATAGTTTCAAAAAGAAAAAAAATTACAATATCCAAAAAAATAAATAAACAATACCGTATAATATCAACACTGGAAAAAAGGCCGTATTTTTCGGATATAAAAATACTTTTAGACCAAATAGTATTAATGAGGTATGTCAATTTCGCTCGAATGGGAATGTCTTTAATTGAAGCAAATACTTTTAAAGTTAAAGATAAAAAATCTTACGGAGTATTTATTCAAGTCCAAAAACATAAAGAACTAATATATGTTAACAAAGTTAAACGCGGTGTATATATAACTTTTTTTGTATTAACGAAAAACACTTTACATGAAACAAAAACATTAATCAATAGTTTAAAAGTAAAGCTTTAGGTATATAATAATTATATTTAAAAATCATCTAAATTCTTACATACAAATAAGTTAAATATAAGTTAAAAGTATTACATTAAATTTAAAAAGAATATTGAAACTAATGTCTTGAAATAAATTATTGGTGTTTATTCTCTTATTAACCTTAGAATACATCAAAGCGTTTATCCTATAGATTAGCGAATATACAATCTATTTATTACTGGATACCCTATCAAAATCTTATCTTTAGCTGCTTAGGATATATTTAATTCAAAATTTTGAAACAAACTGGAAAAGAATAGGTTTATACGGTTACAATGCTAAATAATTTTAGAAAAGATTTAATATGATATCCCGTATTCATTTTATTGTATTTCTAATGCCAATTATGCAATTAGCTGAAAAACATTCAGATAGATTTTAATTTATATTAATTTTTATTTTCAGTTAATCTACAATAAACTAAAGAATTATCATACTTATCAGGCAGGAAATATATTACAGCCAACTTTAACCAATCCATTACAATATATTGAAAAAATAATTATTAAAAGAAGACTAAACGTTTTATTCAGAGAATGATACTGTAAACTTATGACAACAAACCGGCATCCAAGTATGTATAAATCTCTAACAGCCGATTTCCTGTCACTCAACGAAAACTATTTTAATAATTCTTTAAAGAAAAACACGCGCTGCCGCATTTCAAGCTCAAAAATATCCATGTATCTCGTGGCGCATAATTACCGGCGCATTATTATAATTTTTTATATTAATTAAAAAACATTTTTAAAATTGCAATAAATACGTTTCTGTTTTATAATGTATAATAAAATACAAAGAGGTGAAGACATGATTGACGAGTGGATTAAGAATCCTTTTTTTAGATATAAGCCATATAAAGAATATATGGATCTATCTTTCGATCAAATAATGGACTACTATTTGTTCTGGAT
>CALGPD010000474.1 GCA_937960625.1 uncultured Spirochaetia bacterium
AGCTCTTCCTGTTTTACTGTTCCAGCAGCCCGGACAAACCGGCGCTTTTAATTTGCGTCCGTTTTTATCTGTGCATTGAATGTAAATTTCATTTTGGCTTACTTGCTTTATCATATATTTATAATTTAGCACGTTATACTATTATTTTCATGCATTTTTTCTAAAAATAACATTTTTTTATTATTTACATGCTGTTATTTATGAGATACAATATACAATATTTTACTATGAAAAAATCAGGAGTTTCTTTTGAATAATAAAATTTACAATTTAATTAAAAAAAGCCCTGAAGAATTTAACAATTATAGAATAAACAATCCCGGTGCTTTAGTCGACTTAAACGGAGCAGATTTATCAAACATGGATTTATCCGGAATTAATTTAAAAAACGCAAACCTTGAAAATGCCGATTTATCAGATTCAACATTAATTATGGCTATTGCATGTTTTTCAAACTTTAAAAACGCTAAATTGAATAACACCAACTGCCAGTGGGCGGATTTCTCAAAATCAAATTTTGAAGACGCGCAAATTGAAAATGCATTGTTAATTTCAACGGATTTATCAGCATGCTATTTTCAAAACACTAACTTAACCGGCTCGGATTTAAAATGGTCTAATCTCGAAAGCTCTGTGTTTAATAATACAACGTTAACAGATATTAAAGGTGCAAACTTTACGGATACAAAAGGAACTTCCAGAAGAATTAAAGCATATAATTTAATAACAAAAAGCATAAAAAAATGGAATGATTTTAAAAACAAAAAAAAGGCAAAAAAAATAAATATCAGTGGAATGGATTTTACTAGAAAAAATTTAAAAAAGGTAAACCTAAGTTCACTTAATGTAAGTAATTCTACTTTTGTTCAATCAGTATTAAAATCTTCAAATTTATCCAATTCCGATTTAAGCAATTCGGATTTCGGAGCAGCGGAATTGCAGAATGCAAATTTAAAAAAGGCAAACTTCTCCCTAAGCAAATTAATTCAAGCTAAATTAAATAAATCAAACTTAGAAAAAGCAAATTTATGTGAAACCGATTTAACCGAGGCATGTTTAATAAAAGTAAAAGCAGATAAGGCAGATATTTCGCATGTTAATCTGATAAAATCACAGCTTAAAAACTCAAGTTTACGGTACGTTAATTTAAGCCATTCGGATATAGAAAATGCTGATTTTTCCGGAGCGGACTTAACCGGAGCAAATTTTTTGTGGTCAGATTTATCAGGAGCTATTTTTGAAAACGTAAAACTTAATAAAATAACAGGGGCAAATTTCCATAACGTAAAAAGTAATCATCCAAAAATTAAAGCTTTTCAAAAACTCGTTAGCGGTATTGAAAATTGGAATAAATGGAAGGCAAAAAAAGTTGATGAATCCATAGATTTATCCGGAGTAAATCTAACAGGGCTCAACTTAAATGGAGCTGATTTAAAAAACGTTGATTTATCAAGGGCTATTTTAATTCAAACGGATTTAACTAATGCTGATTTAAGAAAAGCAAAATTAATAAAAGCTGATTTATCCGGCGCTGTTTTAAAACAAGCCAATCTTGAAAAAGCAAAATTGAAAGGCATTATTGTAAATTCAACTGACTTTACACATGCTGATTTAAATAAAACGAAAATAAAATATAAAGCACTTAAACGGGGAATCTTCACAGGCACAATTTATGATAATAAAATATAAATCTACCAGTGCTCAATCTCACCTCTGCCGGAATAATTTTTATTATTAATCCATTTTTTATACACAGCAACACCCCAGTCAATTGAATGAAAGTTGCCGCCAAGCTGAATAACCCGTTTTGCCGGCCCGGTTTTACCATTTTTAGCAAGTATAATTTTAAACGCTTTCTTCAAGATATATTTCATTTCAAGTATAAGATAAAAACGGATAGTGGTAGTTGTCAGGTTTATTATATAAGTATAAAAATCCGCGCTTTCTTTATATACAACGAGTTTAGAATAAATTTTTAAAAAAGGTTTATTTTTATCATCATACAGGATTAAGTAGTTCCACTTTTCAAGTTTGGGCCTTCCGGGGATAGAAATTGCGATATCGGATTCAATTTTTTTTGCTTTATAAACCCCATATGCAGAAAACACTGTATTGGATGTTAAAATAAATAGTAAAAGCAAAATTTTTCGCATATTTTACCGCCTGAACTATTAATATCACTATTGAATAAATTTTGCAATTAATATAAATTTTTAATTGAATAAAAATTATTTGCCTTTATAATACCAAGAACGGAAAAAAATTTTGTATATTTTAAGTGTTATAGTTGAAAATTTTCAATTCTTGAACATTAAAGAATTATTTATTTTGTAACAATTTTTTAAACTATTTGTAGTAAACAATAAGTTAATTTCCAGCAACGATTAAAAAAGCCGGGAGAAGGTTTTGCAAAACGTTGCCTTGAAAGCAGAACATAGTATTATGGACTTATCAAATAAACCTGGAAAATTTGAAAGATTTTGGAGCAATTTCTTTAATTTTTTTTACGGGCCTTTTATTAAGGTAAATAATATTGAAAATTATGAAGATTTTGCCCCTGCTATTTTTGTATTTAATCACAGCACCACTTTTGAAACTGTCTTAATATATAATTTTTTATTAAAAAATCCCAAAATTAAAAGAAGAGTGAGTTTTATAATCGACTGGATGTATGCCCATATTCCTTTCATAGGAAAATTCATTCGCGTTATTGACCCTATTTTAGTTTATAACAAAAAGGCTAAAATTAAAAAATTAAACCAAAAGAAAATTGCCGAATATAACATTTATGAAGAAAGCGTTAGAAGGCTAAAACTGGGTAAAAGCGTTGGCATGTATCCCGAGGGAACGAGAAACAGGGACCCTGAAAATTTAAAACGCGGTAGAAAGGGAATTGGTAAAATTGCGCTAGAATCAGGAATATCCGTTATTCCTATTGGTGTTGATTTCCCTAAGCGTATAAAAAAGAATAAAATCCCTAAACTCGGAAGAATAATATTAAATATTGGAAAAAAAATTGATTTTTCTAATGAAGTAGACATTGCAAATAATGTCAAAAACGATTTGAGCCTAAGTGAAACGGAAAAATCAAAAATTATAAAACACCTTGAAGCAAAAATAACTTATGAAGTTATGCAGAGCCTATCTGGTTTGTGCGGAAAAAAATATCCGTACAATCTACCAGCGGTTCCGGAAATTGCTAAAAGGTATCTTCCATAATAAGGAGAAAAAAAATGGCAAAAGTAACCACAAGAAAAGTCATTGATGCTGAGACTAGAGAAAAAGCTCTAAGCGTTATCAAAGAAGTTTATCTAAAAGAAAAAAAATGGATAAACAATTCTGAAACTGAAATCAGCGAAGATATTGCTTCTAGCCAAAAAGTTTCATGGTATCTTGCAGAGGTTGACGGTGACCCTGCCGGAGTAATTAGGCTTGTCTATGATCCTAATTTAAATTTTCCTCCGGATTTTGAAGTTTCATTAAATGAAGACATTGATTTTGAATACATCAAAAAGAACTTCAAAATTGTAGACATCGGACGCTTTATGATCCTACCTAAATACAGAAAAAAAATAATGGTTGCATTAAGATTAATGAAAGCAGCTATTACCGAAGTAGTAAAACGGGATTACACTCACTTTATTACAGATGTATTTGAAGGCGAAGTTAATTCACCATTACATTTTCATACCAATATTCTTGGGTTTGAAATTATCGGTAAACACGTACACGGTGAATTAAACTGCAGTTGTACCAGAATTATTTTAGCGCTTGATATTCTAAAAACGTATAAACGCATCAAAGAAAAACGCGGAAAAGTATATAAATTTTTAACCAAGGGTCTCGGTGACTTACTGGAAAAACGCCTTAAAAGAATATAAATTTTTCAAGAGGAAGTTTTTTGCTTCCTCTTGATAATTATTGTCAAATTTATATTTAAATATTTTCTGCGCTGTTGTATAATTAACCTATCAAAAAATCTAGGCCGGGATAAAATTATAAATAATCCAATTAACAATAAAATTGTGCTCGCATCGTCTTCTCCAAGAAGAATTGAAATACTAAAAAAACTTAAATTCAACTTTGTCAGCGTAAATCATAAATTTGATGAAAATTCTCTTAAAAACAATCCGGAAAAAAATAATCCTTTTGATTTAGTTAAAAACATGGCTTATAACAAAGCATTATCAGTTAAAAACGATTTTAAAAATGACTGTGTTTTAGGCTGTGACACGGTTGTAATTATTGATAATTTAATATTGGGAAAACCGGAAAATAAAAATCAGGCAATGGATTTCCTTAATCTATTATCCGCAAGGGAGCACACCGTAAGCTCCGGCTATTCATTAATTTACAAAGAAAAAATAATTACCGGCTGTGTTAATACTTATATAAAAGTCAAACCTCTATCTATAGATGATGTCAAATACTATGTAAACAACGAAAATGTTCTCGATGCCGCAGGAGGTTACAAAATTCAGGGTATTTTCTCGTTGTTTATTGAAGAAATCAAAGGCAGCTGGTATAACGTTGTCGGCCTTCCCGTTGCAGAAATCTATGAAAAACTTAAAGTAATAAATCAAACGGATTAATT
>CALGPD010000475.1 GCA_937960625.1 uncultured Spirochaetia bacterium
CATCCTGGTCCCAACCATAAATTTTTAAAATAGCAAAATATAGAGCAGCTTTCACGTATTTACTGTTTTCGCTTCTTGCCATCCTGTATATATGGTCTCTTTTTTCATTTTCTCCTGGCGGAACAACATAAGCCATAGCAATTGCAGCACAGAAACGTACTTCTTTAGACCCTGTTTTAACTTTTTTATAAATTAAGGGTAAAGCTCTTTTTGCTCGTATTTTTCCTAAAGATAATAAAGCAGAACATTTAACCAGAAAGCTGTCAGAATTATTAATAAGATGGATAAGAGATTTTACACTGCCGCCGCGTCTTGCTATTTTTCCTACCGCGAGAGATAGCGTGTTTAACAATTTTTGGTCGGAGATTTTATGTGAATATTGTATTAAAGCTAAAACGTGTTTATTCGTTCCAATAGAACCTATTCCCCATATAACGAGTTTTTTAATTGTTTTATGTTCTACTGTTTTTAACATATTTAGAAAAGTGTCTACGAATTCCATAAGCTTTAATTCAGAAATTACTATTATTGATTTGGCTTTAATATTGTTTTTATTAGAATATAAAGCTTTCATTAAAACTTCTCTGTTTGTTTTTATATTTTTTTTGGAATGTTTTTTCCCGCCTATTGAAATTAAAAAATCATTAATATTAAACCGGGAATACCTGACTGTGTCCATTAACCTGAAATATCTTTTCCAGTTAATACCATAAACAGTTGAAGTTGTTAAAGAGAATAAAATTAAGAGTGTATATATCCATTTTTTCATAATGCAAATCCATTTGCTTTGGGATAATATATTTATCGGCATGTTTTTGTTTGGATTTAAATTAAATTGAGCATTTTTGGTTAAAATGCTTAAAACTTTAAAATATGCTGTATTTGTATTTTTTTTCGTATTTTACTCCTGAAAAATTAATTAATAATCAGCGTGAAAAATAAATTTATTTCAACATGTGTACTAATATCTGTGTCGTTTCCCTCTGTTTCTAAAATATATGGAATAAAGTATTTAAAACGCATGCCTATGTTTGTTTTGTTATTTAGCTTAAAATACGCTGCTATTGATGTGCTTAGACTCACATTCGTTGCTAGAGTTGATTTTTGAGAAGTACCTGAGAAATTATATTTTACATCGTATTCAACCGGTGATTGTTTTCTGAAGTATAGTCTTAAATCCAGAGAAAAAACCGAAGTTAATTGGAAAATACCACCAAAGTGAAAGTCAAGAAAAATGGTATCTATAGTATTATGTTTGATATATTCAATAGAATTATCATCCGGGTAATCATCAACATCGTGAAAATTAAGAAAACTAATTTTTAAACTGGCAAAACCGGATATTTTTCCCGAAGTACCGGAAACTGCAAACTCAAATGAATATCTTCCAAAAGTTGTAGGGAATTGCATAACATAAGAAGACGTTGAATATGATTTTTCCGAAATGTTTGGCTGGAATTCAAGTTTAAGTGTAAGGTTATAACCATGATTGTTTTGATTCGCAAGTTTAAATTTGAAATAAACTATAGGATTAATTACTCTGTTTTTAAAGTGCAGGTTTGAACTGCCTCCGCCGCCTTCACGGTCACTAAAATAAATATATACGATGTCAATGCCTACTTGAAACCATGATTTTACCCCATAACTTAAATCTAATTCAATTGCTAAAGTGTTTACCTTCATGGGTGTAGGGCTAAACTCTAAGTTTAAAATTGTAAAGTTGGGCATAATGCTTGCATAGAAACTTCCTTTTTCAGGGCAATGAGTAGGATCATGCATATGGCTACCTATACCGCATTCAATAACTTTATTTTCCTGTAAGGGTTTTTTATCATGGTATTGCATTTGCTTAACAATATTTTCCATATCATTTTTATATCTTGCTAATTTCTTTTCAATAAACAACGCAATTTTATCAATAAGCTGATAATAACCAAGCCCTGAATAACCCGCGAACTTTTGGGTTAAAAGGATTAGCTTAAGCTTCGTATCATATAGGGTAATAGTAACGAGTATTTTTTTTGTGGATTTATTTAGTTCCTGAACTATTTTATATTCGCCTATTAGTGCAAAGTCTTTTTTATACGCTTTTGCGGTTTTACTTATTGAGGCTAATATACGGTATTCTTTTAATGTGTCAATTTTATAACTAGGAAGGTTTTCAAGATATTTTGATTCAACTTCATCAGCGCTCAATTTAGAAATGATATGTTTGGGTATAATCTTTGTATATTGGTTATGTTTTTTTGCAGGATGTAAGTTGTAAAAATTATAAAATAATACTTTGGGACGTTTTTGTAATTCATCACCATCGGAAAAATATCTGCTTTTAGTATAAATAATATTTGGCAATAAAATTAAAAATAAAATAATTGGAAGGAATTTTTTAAATACTCTAACCATTTTCTAATCCTAACATATAATCTATACAC
>CALGPD010000476.1 GCA_937960625.1 uncultured Spirochaetia bacterium
ATATTTGCTAGTAATAAAAAAATGCATATTATTTTTTCATAAAATTTTTGCGGTAATTAATAATAAAATAGCCGAAAATAAAGTATAAACTTATATTATAATTAGTTAAAAAAGATTTAATATTGAAATCTAATTAAACAGGGTGAATATATATTATGGAAAATTTTACAGGTAACTCCGACCCGGCTACAAGGTTAGAGAGAGCGCGGTTATATACTCAGGGTGATAAAAATTTAGCAATCAAAATGATACAAGGCCAATATAAGGACGTTGTACTTATAAAACTCGGTTTTATCGCGGAAGATACAAACATAAAAGGCTTTGCAACAGTATTTATAAATCTTGAAAAACGCACATTAAATAATTTTTTCCTCGTTACTACAAGAGGCGGGGGCCTAAGCGTGGATATTACTCATAAACCATGGCAGGAATTTCTATACAACATCCTAAAAGTAATGTATTCAGAAGAAAACGATGTTACTGCTACAGGGCGTTTAAAAAGCGAAATTGAAAGAGAATTCACTCCGGCGTTAATCACTGTATTAACTGAAAAAATACTCGCTAAGGATACTCATTCCATCAGCATACAATTTGAAAAAATAATCGGTTTTGTATTAAAATCCCACAGCATAAAATTAAACGTTGTTCAGGAAAAAACATCGAGTTTACACGTTGATGAGGCTGTTGAAAATATAAAAAACACAATAAATCAGGCCTCAATTGAAGAAACCCAGGCTAAAGCAGAAGAAAAAACCGCGGAACCTGCTTCTGAACAAAAACCTAATATAATTGCCCAAAGAGAGAAAGAGTTAATGGACCAGGGATACAGGATAATTGACTGTAAACTTGTTTTGTCTCCAGTGCGGGGAAAATTTGTGAGCCAGCTTATTCCTGGTGATATTGTAAGAATAAGGCTTAAAGGTGAAACCGCAACGGATATAAAAATCGCGGAAAAACTTGGCTGGCTTGAAGCCGGGAAAATGAAATCCGGCAAAGCCAGAATACACTCTAAAGACTCTGTTGATGTTGGGAATGTGATTTACGTTCAAATCGCGAACAATTTATACGGCAAAATTCTCGAAGAAGAGGAAGTACGCGTATATGTGCTAAACGATATTGCCCCGGTTCAAAAACAGAAATCAGGCGGAAAAACAGCATTAATCTGGATACTCGTTATCGCTGTAATTTTAGGCATTATCGGTGTAATGGTTATGATAAATTAGTTTTATAAGCCTCAAATATTCTCGGCACAGATTTCATAAATTTCTCATTATTAAATCCAATCATAATAATCTAATGCCATCTATATTAAATGCTTATCTTAAGCAAGCACTTATGCCAAATGTAAAAACATAATTTTTACTCAATTTGATAAAAGCCTTATAACTTACAGTTTAAACCGCAAGTTATAAGACATTGATAATTCTATTAAAACCCGAAACGTTTCTTTAGATTTTTTATTTTCTTTTTAGCTTTTTTCTTAACTTTATTTTTTGCCTTGTTTTTATACTTTGTTAAATCTCCGAGCGATTTTCCAATAAGGCGTTTTTGCAATTGCTCATCCTGTAAAAGTTTCATAGCGTATTTTTTAGCAACGGCTTTAAACTGGGTTTTATAATCCCCGCCTCCACTACCGCTGCCGCTGCCGCTGCCGAATATCCTGTCAATTGGCAGGTTTTTACCTAAAAACTTTTTAGCTAAAATCTTGGCGTATTTTACAGCGTATTCTTTAAGTCTTTTCTTTAAATCTATACCTATTAGCTCTACACTTGGGCTTGTAATTTTACCCGTTGTTTTGACTTTAATGTGAACGTCTTCGCCGGGTTTATTAAAAAAGTTAGTTATAATGTTTTTATTATACTTTTTATCCGCGTACAAATCAGTACGGGCATTAATGTCGTTGTTGTTAGTATTATACACAGTTTTTTCAGCTTTAAGTTTAAAATCAGGGGCGCCAATATTTAGCTTTCTAATTGTAACTACTCCGTTTACATAAGCAAAATGCAAATTGCCATACTTAAATTTCATAACTTTATTTAAGAAAGGAAGATTAAGCTTAAAGTCTCTCGCTTTTTTTACATACTTCTTAAGCATTGCATGTACTTTTTTCTGTATGTTTTTAACGTATTTTTTAATAATCTTGTCATAGGTTTTATTAATCTGTTTTACAGCATCATCGTATTTTTTCTGAACCTTCGCTATTATTCTATCATAAGCGCTTCCCTGAGAACTGCCGTTGCTGTTAGCTCTTGCTTTAATTTTAGCGGTTTGAGAGCCAACTGTTCTTTTATAGCTGTCCAATTTTTTCTTAAACTTTTTTGCCTCGCCGGGATTCACTAGTTTAACAACTTTATAAATTCCCTCAGCTTTTTTAATAAAATCACGGTTAGCCTTATCAACTTTGTTTGCAAAGGATTTGGCTTTAGCCTTGTATTTATCCATACTGCTCTTTTTATCTTTTTTCATTTCACCGGTTGTTTTTGACTTTGACTTAAGAATACCCGCGGTTAAATCATTCAGTTTTCCTTTATATTTGTTCAAATATTCATTCATTCTTTGCTTAGCAATTTTATCAAAATTCCCTGTGAAGTTAACTAAGTTTTTAGCAAATTCATTGAAAAACTTAGCTTTTAAACCTTCCATAACTCTGTTTAAGATTCTTTGCAATTCAAACCCTTCTAAAAGCCCGTCTTTTAAATCAACGCGTAAATATACAGCAGGAGAACTCATCATTTTGCCGTCTTTTCTAAATAGATAAACAACACCGTTTATATCAAAGAAGATATTAAACGCTTTATTCATTACCCTTCTGCCCTGAATGCGTTTCAAGGAAACCTGAAAAGTTAAACGAATTTTAGCTGGTTTTTTATAATTGCTTGAATTAATGTCAGAAACAATAAAGTTAAACCTGTCTATGGTAAAAATAGCAGGGGTAACGGGATTAGAATAATCGGTTAAAGTAATAACAGCGTTTTCAAACCCAACTTTCTTTATATCAAAATCCATAGGGTCGCTTTCTTCTTTCTTGACAGCCTTTTTATCAGCTGTTTTGGCAGCCGCGGCTAGGAAAGGAGTTGAAATTACTCTAGCTCTAAATATTCTTCTTAATATTTTTTTTATCTTATACATTGCTGATTGGTTTTTAGGTAAAGGAGGCATGTCCTCTTTTTTTGCCGGTGCAGTTAATTTGTTTATAATATCACTAAAATTAAAGCTGCCTCCTCTGTATTTAACAACGTGAATTTGCGGCTTGACGATTACAGCTTTTTTAATCTCAAGTTTTTTCCATAAGATAGGTAAAACACGGTATGACAGATCTACTGCGCCTGCTTTAATAAAAATCTGCCCGCCCTTGAGTTTTATAGCACCGGTTTTATTCTTTACATCGAAAATTGTAAAGTTTTTAATTTTGATACCGGAGAACAATGATACATCAAGGTCTTCAATTTTAACCACACGGCCTAAAGCTTTGGAACCCTCTTTTTCTATCATACCCTTAACGTATTGTGAAGGGAAAAATATTGCAAGCCATGTTACTAATAATATAACGAGTATAAGTATGGAAATAACTGTCCACATCAAACTCTTTAATATAATCTTTTGAACTTTGTTAAACCTGCTAAAAAAACTCATGAATTATTCTCCTTAATTTTATAAATTATCTTCTCAATTAATGATGGATTATTTTTCGTTGTATTTATAGTATTTAACCATTCGGTTTTCATTTCATTGTCTACCACTTTTTCTAGAAACCCGGGGGTTTTATTTTCTATAATATTATTTACAAAACTTAAAATCTTTTTACCACCAAGCAAAAAATTTGATGTAATTTCTATACAAACATTACCTAACTGTTTCACGTTTTGTTTAACTATTTCTTCATCACGTTTTGAAACCTTACTGCCAAATATCATTTTACCCAAAGAAACTGAAGACCTGCCCAAAGCCATAATGTCTTCAATTAATTCCCCCGCGTGTTTATTTACATCTTGAAGAGAATTAGATAGGTTTTCTTTTATATGGCTGGAAATACCTTTTAAACGATGCCTCACAGCAACCTCCATTTATTAATTCATAATAAAATTTTACCAATAAAAAATCAAGGAATTAATGAAGAAAACGTATCTAGTAAACACAGATTAAAAATATAACCCTATTTGATTTTCACTTGATTTTTTTCTGCCGTTTGAGTATCATACGGCTATTATGAAAAAAAATATACTTATTTTATTAACACTAATTATCGTATTTGTTTCATGTCAGCCGGAAATAAATTTACCAAAAAATTTTACAAAAACAAATATTAATGTAACTTTGGTTATTGATAAAGCCTGCCCGTTTTACGTCGGCTTTATTAATCCGTCCTACTATTATTCAGATAAAACGAAACAAAACGTTACGGATATTGTTAATGCTATTAAGCCGTTAAATTATACTCTAAATAAAATAGAATTACTTATAAAAGAATATTTTAAAGATACAGGCTTTAATATTACCGGTGTAATTAAAAAACAAGTTCCTCATTTAAAAAATACATATGACGGCCCTTCTACCAGAGAACCGGTTATTAATCCTGAGATTGATTTAGAAAAAATAAAATCTAAAATTAAAACCAAATACATAGCGTTATTTTATATTAAATATTTTAGAATGGAATTTGATGTCAGGCCCGGAACTTATAACAGATTTATTTTGGAACCGGTATTAGTGCTCTATGATACCGAAGCAAAAAAGAAAATATACTTAAGCAGGTTAAGATTGCCTTTACAAAGCAAAAAAGCTAAAACAGAGTACAGGCTAAAAGGGTTCGTTAATTCAAAAATTAATATTGAATTAATTAAAAAGCATATTGATAAACTCGTTAAAACGACTATAGATAAACTGGCAAAAAGTTTGCGGAAACGATTTTCTTAAATTAATTCCTTCTATATAGTAAAAACATCCGGAGAAAAATAAAAATGGCAAAGCAAAAAATCATACTCGTTGACGGTTTTGCATTAATTTTTAAAGCATATTATGCTTTTATCAACAATCCCTTAAAAACTTCTCAAGGCAAACCCACATCAATATTATTCGGTTTTATGCGCATGCTGATGAAAGTTATAAAAGAGCTTTCACCGGATTACCTCGTTGTCGCTTTAGAATCAAAAGAAAAAACTTTTAGAAGTAAAATTTACCCTGAATATAAAGCCAACCGCAGCGCTCCGCCGGACGATTTAACAATTCAAATTCCCTGGCTTATTTCTTTACTTGAAAAATTCGACATCCCCTGTGTATCTGCTTCGGGGTATGAAGCGGACGATGTTATTGCCACACTTGCGACCGAGTATAAAAGCAATAAACAGGTTGATGTATATATACTTTCCAGTGATAAAGATTTAATGCAGCTCGTTGGCGAAAACGTTAAATGCATAACGAGTTCACGCGGAGTTACGGATATACAAGTGCTTGATGCTCCCGGTGTAAAAGAAAAAATTGGAGTTATGCCTGATAGAATACTTGAGTTTCTTGCCTTAACCGGTGATACTGCTGATAATATCCCGGGAATAAAAGGCGTTGGAAAAAAAACTGCCGCAAAGTTATTAGACCAGTTTGAATCAATTGATGAAATGTATGAGCACCTTGACAGGATTAAAGGTAAAATAAAAGATAACATTGCACGCGGAAGAGAAGATATTAAAATTTCAAAACAGCTTTTACGTCTGGAAACAAACCTTGATATTGAAAAGGATTTATTAAAATTTAAACTGCCTAATTTTAACAACGAAAACGGAATTGAATACATTAAAGAATTTGAATTACAATCGTTATTAAAAGATGATTTATTTAAAGGCATTGACAACAGTTCTCAAAAACCGGTTAAACAAAAAACCTATATAAAGGAAGAAAAGCAATTTTCAAGAAAACCGGCGGAAAAAGGAACGTATAAAGCAATATTAACAAAATCAGAGATACATGATTTAGTAAAAAAAATAAACGAAAAATCCATACTTTGTATTGATACCGAAACGACAAATGAAAACCCAATTCTTGCAGATTTAATCGGTGTATCATTTAGTTTTGAGGATAAAAAAGCTTATTATATTCCATATAATCACGTTGATGGAAAAAATTTTGACAATAAATATCTTATAGAACAATTAAAAACGTTGCTTGAAAACCCGGAAATAAAGTTAATAGGGCAAAATATTAAATATGATTATATCGTTTTAAAAAAATACGGCATTAAAATGAGCAACGTGTTTTTTGATACAATCGTTGCCTCCTATGTATTAGATTCAACACGGCCAAAACATAACCTTGATTTTCTTGCTGAATATTTTTTAAATTATCAAACAATAAAATATTCGGAATTAGTGGATACAAAAAAAGGTGAAACACTATTAGACGTTGATTTTGAAAGGGTTGTGGATTATGCTTCCGAGGACGCTGACATTACTTTCAGGCTTTATAAACTTTTTGAAAAACAAATAGATGAAAACAATCTCGGACAGGTATTTTATTCAATAGACATGCCACTTGTGAAAATACTCGCTGAAATAGAATATAACGGAGTATTAATTAACGTAGATCAAATGAATAAAATGAGCGGAGATTTTGAAAAACGTATTAATGAAATAAAAGAACAGGTATTTGAATATTCAGGGTATGAGTTCAATGTAAACTCTACACAGCAATTATCCAAGTTGTTATTTGAGGAACTAAACCTGCCGCCTAAGAAAAAAACAAAAACCGGGTTTTCTACAGACAATCAGGTATTAGAAGAATTGAAAGGCGAACATCCTATAATTGAAAATATTATTGAATACAGAAAAATCACAAAAATAAAAAATACTTATCTCGATGCATTGCCTCCAATGATTAACGAACAAACAAAGCGCATACATGCAACGTTTAACCAAACAATTACAGCAACGGGAAGGTTATCTTCATCCAACCCCAACCTGCAAAATATACCGATACGAGGTGAAACAGGTAGTGAAATAAGGCAGTGCTTTATACCGGCAGATGGGTATAAAATTATGAGCGCTGATTATTCGCAGATTGAACTTAGAATCCTTGCCCATGTTACAGATGATGAAATGCTCGTTAATGCATACAAGAATAATAAAGACATTCATACACAGACTGCCGCATTAATATATAACACAGATGAAAAAAGCATTAATCCTGAAATGAGGTCAGCAGCAAAAACAATAAATTTCGCGGTAATTTACGGACGGGGCGCGAGAAATCTTTCCAAGGATTTAAAAATTACTGTTCAGCAGGCTCAGGAATTCAGGGATAAATATTTTGAAAAATACAGTAGAGTAAGGGATTATATTGAACTCGTTAAGGATAAATCCAGTGAAGCCGGTTTTGTTCGTACACTTTTCGGTAGAATACGTTATCTTGAAGGTTATTCCAGTTCCAATAAACGCGACATTGCGCAGGCAGAACGCGTTGCTTTTAATACAATTATTCAGGGCACAAGCGCTGATATAATTAAAATAGCCATGAAAAACATATGCGGAAAATTTCAGGAGCAGAATTTAAAAAGCAAAATGCTTATACAGGTTCATGACGAGCTGGTTTTTGAAGCGCTTGAAAGCGAAATAGAAACGGTAAAAAAAATTGTTACCCAAGAAATGGAAAATGCCGTTGAGTTAAATGTTCCCTTAAACGTAAACGCGGGCATCGGTGAAAATTGGGATGAAGCACATTAACGAATTAATAATATTTTGGAGAAATTATGAGCGGAAGTTTTTTTACTAAAATAAAAAAAGGCATTACTGAAAACAAAGTATATTCAGTAGTTAAAAATTTTTTCATCAAAATTGCGGGCTATATAAAAACGGCTATAACTTTTATTAAGAAAATAATAGATAAGGTTAACAAAAAACGCGTTGAATATATAAAAAAACATTACGGAACAGACGGTGAAATCTTAATTTTTAAACAGTCTTTTACCGTGTATTTATATAAAGGAATTGCCTTAATCCTTCTGTTCATTTTTATAATTTATTTTAGAACCAAACTCGTTTTATATACACAGGATTTCTTTTCGTTATTTAGAATAAAAAAAATATTCAGGCTTGATTCATTTAACGGTTTTGTTTTACTAAAATTAGTTAACCTGCTTACAATAGGTTTAGCTGCAAGTGTATTTATTTATTTCCTTATATTTACAACGAAGTATTTCTCAGCAC
>CALGPD010000477.1 GCA_937960625.1 uncultured Spirochaetia bacterium
CCTCCTGACACTGTGGTTCAGATGTTAAACGAATATTTCGATGTTATAGTTCAGGAGTTAATATCCAGAAACGGCCATGTGGATAAATTCATTGGTGATGCAATAATGGCTGTATTTAAAGGGGATTTCCAAATTGAACGCGCTGTTGAAGGATGTATTGCAATACGTAATAGAATTAATGACATGATGGATACCAGAATTCAGGGCAAAACTTTCTCTCCAAATGTGTCAATCGGTTTAAACAAAGGCCCTATGATATCAGGTAACATTGGTTCAGAAACCATTGAGCGTCTTGACTTTACGGTTATTGGAGACGTTGTAAATACAGCGGCGAGATTTCAGGGAGCCGCTAAAGACGGCCAGATTATTATCTCAGATAATATTAACGATGTTATTGAAGATATTATTCAAACTGAACCTCTTGGAAAAGTAAAATTAAAAAACAAAGAAAACCCGATTCAAATCTACAATGTTATTAATTTCAAATAAGGTATAATACCATTTTGTTTTAATTTTCTATAAAACATATTTTGTTAGGAACGCAGATTTGCGTTTCCTACTTTGACTTATCTTTTTTGTGGTTAGAAGAATTTTCTGTTATTCAAAAAGAAAAAGTATAAGGCATGGGGTATAAATAAAAAAATCGGTTCTGTGCTTAATTTTCATTAGTGTTTGTTTTATATTTAAATTCGCGTGTATAAATTATTTTTTAAAATTATCTAATTTTAGGTTTTTAATATAAATAAAGATTGCTTTTACGCTTTGAATTTTATCAGGGGATTTAAAGTCAACGAGGATATTATGAGCATAAAATTTCTTATGACTGACAGTTTTCTGCTTTATAATTTCACCTGAAACAGAATAGAAAGTTTTGTCTGACGAAGACAATGTAATTTCAACTCCGGTTTCAATAAGAGGACGATCGGAAGAAATAATTTTTATCTCAAAATTATTTACTTTTTTAATATCAACGTCAATTTCACATTTTTCTTGGATATAATCAAGTTTTTTATGATTGTCAGTAAACAATAACAATTTCAGATTATTTTCTTTTATTTCTTTAACCAAATCAACTTCATTTTTTAGTTCAAATGAATGAATATGGTCTCCGGAAAAACCAACCGCAGAATTAAAAAAATCATCCACGGAAACTTCATTTGTTTTAAGTACCGTACGTTTTTCTTTTCCAAATTTCTTAAACCCGTTACCTATGTCAGTCAAATCCGCAAATCTTTTATAAACGAATGCCCTAAACTTTATTGCATCAATTATATAAAAATAGTCGACATCTCTATTTGCCTCTTCATCGAAGTCTCTTGAATGATAAACTGTTATATCTTTTAATATTACCCTTTCTTTAATTTTAGCTGAAGTAATTTTATGTCCGAATTTGGCAAGTTCATTACTCAAAATATTGCTAAGATAAAATAATTTGAAATTTACGTTGCCTACTTTATCAAGAGTAGGATGAATCCATTCGGATGAAAAGACAATATTAGTTGAAATATAATCCTGCTCACTTAAAACGTATTCATTATCAACCAACCTTGCAGCGAAATATTTATAATCTTGCTTACTTTTATTTTCTTGATTTCCCATTTTAATATTCCATTAGATTAAAATCTATTTAAACTGTCTACTATCATCATCTTTGTTTCTTCGTCTTTTTCAAAAATTAAAATCCTTTTCAAAACATTTCTTAAACGTTCTTTTTTCCCAACGAGTTCATATATGACTGCAAGATCTTTTAAAGCGTTTAAAGCTATATCAGTATCTTTTGAAGAAACGCTTTTTTCAAGATATATTGCTGCGCTTC
>CALGPD010000478.1 GCA_937960625.1 uncultured Spirochaetia bacterium
GTAATAAAGGGAGGCGTTATTATTACAAAAAAGACAACAGGTATTACGTTACAGTCAGCCGCATAACTCATTATACAAGCGATAATCATACAGGATTTGACAATATGCGTACATGGATTATTTTACTTTCAATTGTGTTACTCGTTGTAGTTATTTCATTATTAAAAAGGATTAGAGCAATTTTTGCCGGATGTTTTTCAGTAAAATCAATAATACTGCTTATTATTTTTACGGTTTCCATATTACTGATGATATATAAATATGCTGCATATAAAAACAGCCCAAATTATATTCTTTCTATAAAAGCGCATCAAGGCCCTGTTATGTCATTAAAACAAAATCCAGACGGCACTTTTTTAGCGAGTTCAGGCATGGATGGATATATCAAAATATGGCAGGTTCCTGAAGGCAAATTAATAAAAGTACTGCCCAGACAAAAATACGTTTATTTAGGTATGGCGTTTTCTCAGGACGGAAAATACTTTGCAATAGGCGGTGTTAATATAAAAATATATGAAACCAAAACATGGGAACTTATAAAAACTTTATATCTAAATAAAAAACACGAAGCTAAAATTGGAAAACTAAAAGTAAAAGGAAACTATTTCAGGTTTGACACAAACTTTTACGCTATTTCATTTACACCGGATAGCAAAAAAATTGCCGGGATTTATTATAACAAAGTAAAGTTCTGGGATATAAAAACGGGTAAAATATTTAAAACAATATCCGGCGCTAAAAACGATGTAAAAAATATCTGCTTTGTAAGGAATTCAAATAAACTCGTTGCTATGGACACAAGCGGTACGGTTTATTCAGGAATAAAGAAATTGACGAAAATGAAACCTAAAGTATCCTCATATTACTATTATAAACTCAATGACGGAAGAGACATAGACAGCGAACAGACTTTTTTTGTATGGAAGAGCTATAATAATTCAATAACGTTCTATGCTAAATATCCCAAAACAACGAGGAAAAAATACATCGGGCATAAAAACTCTATTTCCGTTGTATTTATCTCTTACAACGGGAAATACGTTTATTCCGCGAGCTATGATGAAACCATTAAAATATGGAAAGCGTTTGAATTGGAATGATTAAATTCTAAAGTAATAATATCTAAAATACAAAACAGATACATTCTTTTGCATCACTATTAACATTTCAAATCAAGTTTTATATTAAAAAATTGAATTATTCGAGATGTGTATATAGAATGTATTGTAAATATTCGAGGAGCAAATTTTATGTTTACTAAAAAACGTATAATCATAATAATTTTAATATTATTCCTTTTTGTATATACGGGATGTGCCACTATATTTAAAGGTTCTACAGAAGATGTCACTGTATTAAGCAAACCATTTAAAGCTAAAGTATATGTTGATGGGTTCTGTCCTTAATTTTCTGTAAAAATAAATTGGAAAGTAATAAATCACACATTATTATTTTAAAAAAGCCAGGATATAAAGAGGCTAAATATAAAATTAATAATTCAGTCGGAGCTGGTTATGTTATTGGATATTATTTTCTTTCCAATACCATTACTAGTAGACGCTGCAACGGGAAACTGGTTCATGCTCGATGACAAAGCTAATGTAAAACTTGAAAAAGAATAGTTTTAATTATATTATAAAAAGGGAACAAGCTCAATGTTCTCTTTTTTTTTAAAAACTTTTTGTTATTTTTCAGGATTAATATCTACAGGAATACAATCAGATTTTTTCTCGTTATTGCAAAAAAACTTCTGTTCTAATTATAAATTTTATTCGTTACCCTATGAGCCGTATAAAATTCCAAAGTTTTGCAAAATTATCGATATAGCTTTCTACATCTTATTTTGCAACGCAGATAAGTTCTCTTTACAAACTTTAGACATCTTTCTTGACCGGAACTTGATACTATCATTCTACATTGACTTTCACTTGTTCTGTAATTTCTATAACATTTTTTAATACATCTTTGCCTTCTAGATAGTCTTCCGGGGCGAGCAAATATTGCTGAAATGGATATAAGCAAGAAGACAACAAGTACAATTCTTGCTGCTGATTTTATCATTTTCAATCACCTCCTTAACAATGTATTATATTTATATCATATAAAAAAAATTCGCGCAAGTATATAAATACAGAAAATTTATAATATTGAAAAAGATAAGCGAGAAAAACTGTTTAGTAAAAAAGAAGGTGTCAAAATTGTTTTTCAATTATTCAAATAATTATTATTGCTATTTTGCTTATTAAATTGGGATTGAACTAATAACTTTTCGCTTTATTAGAAATCCTCATAAATACAGCATTTTATGATTTTAGCGTAAAGCAATAAACCCCAACTAACTAAGTAGTCAGGCTTTACAATAAGCCACAAGTCGGGGTCGAACCGACGGCCTTACGCTTACATTCCGGCCACTAATTAGAAAGAAAGAAAAAGAAGGTAGTTTTGTCACTAATATTCATTTCTTCAATAATAGTGAAATTATTTGTGTTTGTCTTGATAATTCTAAATCATTTGAAAAAGTAATGGGGATTACCTTGGATATGGTTGCTATGTCTCAGTTAGAGAAATATGACACGGACACCATAAGAGCATTAGACGGACGGTTATCTGGAAATGTAACAGACTGTCCAAAGTTCATGGGTGATGCGAATCCTTCACCGGATATCAGAAACCCTTGTTATCTGGAGTTTGTTGAGCAGCAACATCTTCATAACGTTCAGGTAATTCATACAACTCCATATGATAATCCCTATCTGGATAAGAAATTCCTAGATAAATACAAAAACTATCCTAAAAACTATATATTACGCATGCTAAAAGGGCTTTGGGGTATTGCTGATTCAGATAATATTACATATCCTGAATTCCGTTTTGATTACCATGTTA
>CALGPD010000479.1 GCA_937960625.1 uncultured Spirochaetia bacterium
TTTATAATAATAAATTAATAGTAAAAAATAAAACAATTATTATGATTATATAAATAAAGATAGGCTGTTTTTAAATAAATCAACGTAAAGTAGTTCGTTATAATTAGGACATTTTGCTTATTTTTTCTTCAATATGATAAAAGCATTTTACTTCAGGGCTTAAATCCGGCCCCATTTCATCAATGGTTAATAAAATTGGAGCATAAATTTTATTTGAATCCTGCAAAAATGCGGGAAACTTTTTATTTATATTGTCAACTTTTTTTGAAAGCCGTTCTATATATTCTTTATAAAATTCATTCTGGTCACGGATTATTAAAAACAAAAGAACAATAGCATAAGTATAAAGCATATTTTTTATTTCTTCTTTATTAAACTCATCGCGTTTATTTTCAAGAAACATTTTAACTTCTCGTTGTATGCGTATTAAACTCATTGGCCTAAATAATTTTTCAATTTTTGAATATTTATATTTTATGCTGTCATCTGAAAACAACTTTAAAACTGCCTTTTTAATAGTTTCTCCGTAAATATCAAAATTTAAGGCTATGGTTTCCAACACCTGTTTGGAAGAAACATATTCCATTAGTTCTTTCTGAGCGCGGTTGTTTAATGAAAAAATATCTGCAATGTATTCAGCCATTTTAATATCCTCGTTTTTAATTAGAATAAATTCAGAATATCAGGGTGATTTAAAATGTCAAGAAAATATTTTTATTTCATATAATTTGAAAAGCAAATTTTAGATTTTATAAAAAAATTGGATTTAGGTTAAGCTAATAAACGTAATATAACGTTAATTTCAGGGTTTTCGCTGAAAATCCTTTTTTCCTTAATAGCAACAGCGAGTTCTTTTTTGGAAAGCCAGCCTTCACCCAAATCAACGAGGCCGTTATAATCACATTCAGGGCAGCGGCATAAATCAACCGCTATACATTCAATGATTTTCTCGTTGTTATCATCAGCAGTACACTCAAACTTAATAATATTTTTAATTGACTCTATTTTATACCCGCTTTTCAAAACATCCATGGGTATATCACAGCTTTGGCAATATACATTACTTTGTTTTATGTGTTCAAAACCGCTTTCCAAGCATGATTTTAATTCTGAATTTTCTTGTTGTGGTTTTTCTAAATTTTCTTCGCTCATAATAATCCCTCTTGTTCAAGGATTTTGTCCTCTTTATTTTTAGTTCTTCTTTTCTTAATTCCGCGCTTTTCTACAAAATGGTAAATAGTAGGCATTACAAACAAGGTTAATAGGGAAGATGTAAACAGCCCGCCAATAATCGCTCTAGCCATAGGCTCTCTTGTTTCCGAACCTTCTCCACCGAGAAAAGCCATTGGGAACAGCCCTAATATTGTAGTTAAAGTTGTCATTAAAATAGGCCGGAGCCTAGTACGCCCGCCTTCTACAAGGGCATTTCTAAGCGAATATCCATGGTCACGCCTTAACATGTTAATATAATCTATCAATACAATCGCATTGTTTACAACAATACCAACGAGAATAATAGCTCCTAAATATCCCATCATATTAAATTCATCACCCGTGAGTAAAAATAAAAACGTTACTCCAACCAGAGATAAAGGTATGGAAAATAAAATAATGAAAGGATGTTTAAATGATTCAAATTGCGCGGCCATTACCATATAAACGAGTAATATGGCAATTAAAAAAGCAAGGCCTAAATCCGCAAAAGATTCCTGCTGATCCTGATATTCACTTCCATATAATATATTAAACCCTTGAGGCAACGGATAAATTTCCTTTCGTATTCTTCTTTTTATCTCTGCAACGATATTTTCAAGGCCGACATCAACATTTGCTGAAACATAGATCACACGCTGCTGGCTTAAGCGTTCAATTGTTACCGGGCTTCGCTGCGTCTTAATTTCCGCAACTTGATGTAAAGCTACTTTAAAACCTAGAGGACTTTTCACCATAATCCGTTTTAAGTCTTCAAGGTCAAGCCTGTCTCCTTCTCTAAAACGCACACTAATATCAACTTCATCACCACTTTCCCTAAATTGAGAAGCCGTGGTTCCACCGAAACCGGTTTTAATTGTGTCGGATATGGTTTTAACAGAAATGCCTAATGATGACGCTTTAATTCTGTCAATATGAATAACAAGTTCTTTTTTTCCTCTTTTACGTGAAATCTGTATATCTTTTGTGCCTTTCACGGTTTTAACTATTTTTTGAATTCTTTTTGCTAAGCTCATTGCGGTTTTCAAATTATGCCCCATAATTTGAATTTCAATCGGGGAAGCATTAGAACCAAACATATTGGGACGGAAAAATTTTATTTCAGCACCGGGTATATTTTTAATTAATTCACGTACTTCAGCCTGAACAACGAACATATTTCTTCTGCCCGGAGTTTTTTTATCCGGTAAAACAATACGTATAGTAGCAAGGTTGCTTCCGGCTTTACCCTGAAAAAGAGAGAACCAATCATCACCTGTACCCGCTCTTGCGCTTACATATTTAACACCTTTAATACGGTTTTTAATTAAAGTTGAAACTTTTTTAGTTAATTCCTCTGTCTTTTCAAGCCTTGTTCCCTGCCTTAATTCCATATCAAAATAAAAATTGTCCCGCTCATTTTGCGGCATAAAACCCCTTGGGATAGCTTTACATGACATAAACGTCGCGAATAAAATTCCAAGAGAGCTGAACAATATGGTTTTTTTATGATCTAAAACCCATTCGATGGATTTGGAATACCAGTTTTCAAGATTAGTGATTAAACTTTCAACTTTATCATCTAGTCTTTTAATAAAACCTTTTTTCTCTTTATAAAACTTTTTTCCTGCTAATAATTTTGATGACATCATTGGGATTAAAGTAATGGCAACAACTAAAGATGCTAACAAAGAAAACGTAACGGTTAAAGCCATCTCTTTGAATAAAACACCGGCTATACCTTCTACAAAAAGTACTGGAAGAAATACCATTACTGTTGTCATTGTTGATGCTGTAATAGGCATTACAACTTCTTTTGCGCCGATAATTGATGAAAATGATGCTGATTCTCCTTTTTCCCTGTGCCTAAATATGTTTTCTAAAACAACGACAGCGTTATCCACCAACATACCTACACCGAGCGCAAGGCCTCCAAAAGACATCATGTTCAGAGTTATATTATTCATAAACATCAATAGAAACGTTGCAATTATTGAGATAGGCATTGCAATACCTACAATTAAAGTCGCTCTCATATTTCTTAAAAAGACAAAAAGTACAACTAACGCAATTAAACCGCCGATTAACGCGGAATCCGAAACGCTGGAAATTGATTTTTTAACCCGGTCACCGGTATTAAACAACTGATACAATTTCATATTACTGGGTATTCTGGATTTTATTTTCTCAAATTTTTCTTTAATACGTCTTACAACTTCAACAGTATTTGCTCCTGATTGTTTCTGAAATAATATTGTTATACCTTCAACATTATTAACTGTCTGAACCATGCCTTTTTCTTTATAACTATCAACTATTTCAGCAACGTTTTCAAGATATATTGGGATGCGCCTGTTAACTCCATTTGTTACTATTTCACGTAAACCAACCGGGATTTGTTTATATTCTCTGATAGCAATAACAACGCGTTTTAAATCTCTAATAGTTTTATATTCACCAACAGTTCTGATAGTAAAATTCTCCCTGTCAATATCAATTGAACCGCCGGGAGTGTTTATATTCTCAGCAGCAACAGTTGTTATAATATCATTAAATGTTAAGTTAAAAGCATTTAATCGGTTTTTTAATACCCTAATTTGGATTTCACGTTCAGCTCCACCTTGAACCCTAACCTGTGCAACTCCCGGAACTTGTTCAAATTCAGTTTTTAGAAAATCTTCAGAAAATTTACGGCCTAAACCTACATTATCAGTTTGTAAAATCATCGCCATAACCGGTATCATTGACATATCAAATTTAAAAACAATAGATTTTTCAGATTCCTCGGGCATATATCTTCTAATTTGTTCTAGTTTTTCCCGTACATCCATGGCCGCTGCACCAATATCAGTTCCCCATTCAAATTCAATGGATACAATTGAAATTCCTTCAGCAGATGTAGATTTTACTTTTTTCACGTTTTGAACCGTAGCACAAGCTTCCTCTACTCTTCTGGTAATTGTTTCTTCCATTTCAGCAGGGCCGACATTTGAATACTGTGTCATAACAGTAAGTGAAGGGAAAGTAAAATCAGGCAAAAAATCCAATTTTAACTTTGATAGAGCAAAAACACTTAATAAAAGAACAGCTAAATACAGCATGATTGTAGCAACGGGTCTTTTTACGGTTGATTCAACGAACTTCATAATTATAATCCTCTACTTTACTTTTTTTCACTTTTTTTGGGTTCTGTTTTTGAAGGTTTATTCTGAGCAGGTTGAGGTTTTTTATTTTCGGGCAGTTTTTTAACTGGCACAACTTTTTTTGGCACTCTTCGGATTATAACCTTTCTTTTTATCGGTACCTGAGATTTTTTATTATTTTGAGAATTAATTACGCTTGGAATTTCCGTAAAAGCATCCGCTTTTACGAGGCTTTTGATAATTTTATCTCCGACATCATTCCGGATTTCAACCTTGGTATTTGTCTGTAAAAATCTATGGCCCATGAAAACCACAAACTCATTTACTGATACGCCTTTTTTAATTTCCATAAAATCTATAAACTCACCGTCTTTTTGTTTAAGACGTTTTATTATTCCTGTTTCTACAACGCGTTTTCGAGCATAAAATATCTTTTTACCTTTAACAGTTTTTTCTTTGACAACGAATATATATTTTTCACCTTCATTATCTAACACTGCTGAATATGGTATTATTGGTACATTTTTTTTCGATTTAACCATTATTCTTGCATTAGCATACATACCGTCTCTTAATGGTGTTTTTGAATATTTATTATTATCAATTAATATTCTGGCTTGAACAGTTCTTGACAACGGATGCACAATTGTAGATATATTTGATATATACCCTGTAAATACTTTATTAGGATATGCATCAACTTTTATAAACGCAGGAAGCCCTTCTTTAATTATTCCGATGTCTTTTTCAACTAAGTTTACTATACATTCCATAAATCTGGGATTAACTACTTTCATTAACTGCGTTGTTGGGCCTATTGTATATCCAATTTCTACATCAACATTACCAACAACCCCGGCTATAGGTGACCTTACAACGAAATCCAGATAATCAACGCCCGAGCTTCTTCTATCGATTGTTGCCAAAGGAGTGCCTTTTGCAACAAAAGCGCCTTCTCGTTTAAAAATTGCACGTATTCTTCCAGAAACATCACTAAAAATACTAGCACCGTATTTAGCCTGAATTTCACCGTTTACACGTAATATTCTGCTTACATTCCCTTTTCTCGTTTTCATTACTTGAACAGGAGTCGCACCTATTCCGCCTTTTTTACGGTTTTTTGCATTTCGCTTTCTACGTATAACTACAAGAGCCAATAACAATATAAGAACTGATGCAATTATTATTCTTCGTTTTTTACGTTTTTTTCTTTTCTTTTGAATTTTCGTTGCTTCTGTTTCGTAAATTATCTCGGTCTCATTTTTTTTCTTTTTCATTGCCATGCCACCATATAAATTTAGGACGGACTAGTCAGTCCGATATTGTTAAATTATTACTTTTTAACTAATTTGTCAAATTCTATTTTTTAATTCATATAATTATTTTACTTTTTTTTGTTAATTCGGCATGTTAATTCGGCAATAAAAAAAGCGCCGGTTTGTTTTCTCCGGCGCCCTTTTATTATAAATAAATTTTCTTTAATATTTAAAAACATTACATCCTACAGCAAACCCCGCGCCGCTGGCTGTAAAAACGACTGTATCTCCGCGTTTAATTTTTCCTTCTTTAATTGCATGATAGAACGCCATAGGCACACAGGCAGAACCTGTATAAGCATATTTATCCATAACAGTTATAGTTTTTTCCATGGGAGCTTCAAGCGCTGCCATAACTTTTTTAATAACTGAAAGGTTAATTTGAGTAAAAACAAATAATTTAACATCTTCAGTTTTAAGCCCTGCCTGGGATAAAGTATCCACAACGAGAGGAGGCCATAATTTTACGTTCCTGTCTCCCGGGAGGGGCTGTAAATTTTCAAGCCCGAATTTTTTTTCTTCTAATAAACCGGCTTTTTCCGGTGAAAATGGTTTTTTAGTTCCTCCGGCATATACACCGATGTAATCCCATTGAGTACCGTCTGCAATGATTTTACTTGCAAGAAAATCGGATTCTTCATTTTCATCTGCTCTTTGAACAATAATTGCGCCGGCACCGTCTGCAAAGATAGGCACAAGAAAGGGAGCGTCTTTATCATTTTTATCGTAACGGATAAATGCCGGCATGTTATAAAGACCAATAACACATACAGTTTTATATGTGCCGGATTTTACATAATGATTTGCAAGGTCGTATGCAACTGCAAATGAAGCACAAGAAGCAGAAACATCAAAAGCGCCGCCATGCTGCTTTTTTTGAATTCTTCCCTGCACTATAATTGCGGTTGCGGGAGAAACATATTCCGGAGTATCAGAACCCAAAATAAACAAATCTACATCCATGGGATCAATCCCTGCATTATCTATGGCGTCTAAAGCAGCTTTAGTAGCAAAATCCGCAGATGTTTCATCGACTCCGCTCAAGCGTGCTATATGACGTTTTGCTATACCTAAACCTTTTTCAAATTTTTCGTAATCAAAATCTACACCGGTTAACTCGGTTAATTTCTCGTTTGAAATAGCTTCACCGGGAGCATATAAACCAACACCAATAACTTTGCTTTTCATAATATTATATCCTAAATAAAAGTTTTTTTGTCAAAGAAAAATTACAAAGAATTTAAACAAAAAGCAAAAAAAATAAATCATTAATGGATAAACTAAATAGTAAAAAATAGCGGGAAAGCGTATATTTTTGCACAAATAAAAAGTAATTGACTTAACTGCTCAATAAATAATATACTTTAATCAATTGAGCGCGGAGGTTTTGTATGAACTCTGAAATTGTGGGGAAATGGAAAGTAGCCACCGGACAATATAAAGGATTAACTTATAATTTTAGAGCTGACGGCACTTTTGAAATGGAAATGAGTATTTACGGTGTACGTGGTTCTGGAAAGTATTCTATTAATCCAAACAGCAATCCTAAAGAAATTGATATTAACTTTTTCGAGCATACTTCAGGAGCTGCCGGTATCGGTATATATAAGGGAATATGGGAATTAGACGAAAATAACTTTAAAATGAAAGTCGGAACTGCAAATGGTGAGCGTTGGACAGACCCAGGGGAATATATTTTATATACAAAAGTTTAATCACTTAATCTATTCTTTGATTAAATTATAAATCAATAATTTTTATTTTATTATATTAACTAGTAGAGGCTTTTTATGCGCCGGACCCAAAACCTGCGTCTTCTATTCCAATAACCCCGTGTTGCATTCCACTGCAAGTTTATTTCAAGCAAATATATTGCATGAGCAATTTCACTAATACTTACCGAATGTTTTAGCCTTCTTCTCCACTGTCTTCTTTTATCATCCCATGAAGATTTTTTCATTCTGCGCCTGATTTTGCGTTCAAGAAGAAGTATATACCTTGCAATTCGTCTTTCTCCGGATATTCTGCGGAATCTTCTTTTCCATCTCCGGTAAGAAAAATGCCTGTAAAATGCCCTTCTAACCATGCTGTCCGTAAATTGTAAAACAAGCATCTTAAACTCAGGGATTTGAGAGTTAAGTTTAACTTTTGGAAAAACAAAAAAAGAAAATATTATAATAAAAGAGAAAATTTTTTTCCTCATAGAAAACCTCATTAACATTATTCAAGCAATTTTTTTACAATATAAAAAGGATTATAATATACTATAAAAATCACGTCAAATTGCATAAGCAATATATTATAAAAAATAGAAATTTTTCCTTATACACTTCTGTTTTTTTTAACACCGGATAATTAATTTTAAATTTATAAAATTAAAAATAAAGAAAATTTAAAAAAATAATCGCTTATTAAATTATTAAATTTTTCCGTAATAATAATTGGAGGTAAATTATGAAAAAATATCAAGTCTTTATTATAAGCATAATGCTGTTTTCCTCATTAACCATAAAAACATATGCAAAAAATGACAATTTTAATAAATTACTCGTTGACCTTGCCAAAAGCATAAGGCCTGAATTCATGGCAAAAATTTGGAAAAAAAAATACAGATCATGGGAATCGCAGCTTTCCGGGAACAGATTATCGTTAAACAGTTTAAAAAAATTAATACTTTATTGGGATAAACACGTTACCATGGACGCTTATAAATTAAAACATCAAACCGAAGTTCAAGACTGGCCGCTAGTTTTGGCAGGAGCTAAAAGCATTAGGACTTTATCAAGGATTTTAGTTACTATCAACTCAATGCTTAATAGAGATGCTCGTACTTTTTTATGGGATAAAAAAAGAAAACATTGGCTGAAAAGAATTAAACGAATGTTATAAGTAGACTCAAGGCCGGAAATATTACCGGCTGTTTTTATTTAAAACGTTCCTTGTCATATCTGAATAGACCTTTGTTAAAGAAACAATGTGTTCTCTTTCTTCTTGAATAATTTTATCAAATATCTTACCGGTGTGTTTATTCATCGAAATGTTTTTAAGTTCCATAAAAAATATTAAAGTATCTTTCTCATTTGCAATTGCATGGTCAAGGATATCCAGATCCGATTTCATTTTTTTAATAAGTTTATCAACATCCTGGATTTTTTTCTCAAACACGGTGTCTACAAAAACAGAAAGAAAATTAGCAATACTTTCCTGAAACTCGAACTCTTGTGTATCACCGTTTTTTTCAAGCTGATTTAAAAAATTTTTAAAAATCTTCTCATGCTCGGCTTCATCTTTTGCAAGGCGTTTAATGAGTTTACTTAAATCTTTATCTTCAACAATTTTTGCCACTTTTGTGTAATAATTGTTACCATCCTGTTCTTGTTTTATTGCAATTTTAAGCGCGTCTATAGCATTAAGTGATTTTTCCAATTTTTTCTCCTTATTTATTAATATTAGACTTTAGTAAATAAAAAAACAAGTGTAAACAAATAAACATAAATAAAAAAATTGTTGATTTTTTTTTTCATAAGTATATTATGTAATAAAAAGACATGGATTACTATTTTGAGAAAATTAAAACGAATTCTTTCAAGTGTTCTGTCAAAGAACTTTAATTCAGAAGATATTAAGTGGATAGCAAGGGAACTTGAGCGCAACTTTGATTTAAATGAAGTTAGTGGATTTCCGGCAAGCATGCGCCTTCCGGCTAAGGACGCAGCTGATATTGTAACCAACTATTTTTTCAGAAAAAAGAAACTGGAAGACCTTGTTAACGTTCTGTTCGGTATTGATAATACACAATTCCGAGGAAAACTTGTCATATTAAAAGACGTTACAAAATTAGCCAAAGCAATAGAAGAAAACGGATACGTTTATAATAAAAACTCAAAATCTATTCAAGTTTCGGAAAAAGACGGAAAACGCGCTGATTTCGGCGTATGCAAAGAAGGCCAGGAATATGATTTTGCGTTTATAGACATTGACATAGTAAAAAACTCCGAAGTAGTTAATAAATTTTCATATGAACTTGTAAAAAAAACCTACACTAAAATAATAGCGTATTTTACAAACCGTATTGAAAAACGTAAAGGCAGAATTTGGGTATGGGCAGGAGACGGCGGAATAGCTGCATTTTACGGAGATAATAAATGTGTACGTGCTGTAAATGCCGCAATAGATATTGTAGCAGGTATACCTCTATTCAACGCGGAGCATAACGATTTGCCTCTTGATTTAAACGTGCGGGTTGCTGTTCATAAAGGCCGCTGTATTTACAGGGAAAACAAAGACCTATTGCTTTCTGATGATATTAACTTCGTTGTACATTTGGAGAAAAAGTTTACTCACATAAATTCCATATCTATTTCAGAAAACGTGTTTCAGCAGTTATCTGATAAACACAGAAAATTCTTTTTTCCGGACGGTTTATTTGAAAGGCGTAAAGCATACCGATTAAAATACGACATCGGTTCAAAAAAAGACTAACATTATTTTACCACACATCACTAATAGCTGTTTTGGGATCAACCGGGATGAAACCCGCTCTTCTCGTTATTTTTGGATTATTCAGCATGAAATGTATAAACTTTTTAACGCTGAGGTTTTTTCTATATACTTTTTCTCGTACGAATTGATACATATAATTTATCGCATGATATTTATTAGATTTAATATTTTTTAAAGTAGGCATAACTGGAAAATCAATACCTTTTTCCTTGTTACTAATAGAAACTGTTTTAATAATATTTTTATACTTGTTATAATGTAAATAATTTGTGTATCCTATTGCATATCTATTTTCTGATACTTTAATACACATATCATTATTATTTCCTGTATTTATCGCATAAATACGTTTTCTCCAATATTTTTTTCCTAGATAAATTTTCAAAAATGCATGACCAACTCCACTAGATCTATCTAGGGTATAAAATATAATCCGTTCATCTGGTCCACCGAGTTGTTTCCAATTAGTAATACGGCCAAGGTAAATATCTCTAATTTTATTAACATCCAATGATTTTATCCAATTATTTTTTTTATTCACTATAATTAAAATGGGTAAAATTCCGATTTTAATTCTCTTGATTTTTATTTTCTCACGTCTAAATATAAAAATTTCTCTACCTCTAATATCCCTACTTGAATTACCAATGTGAATTAAATTTTTATAAATACCGTAAACTCCCCGGCCGCTCCCGCCGCCTTTTACATCAATGCTTATACCGGTCTTTGATGTAAATTTTCTTGCCATATCTTTAACAAGACCTCTAATAGTTGTAGAACCCCAGATTGTTATTAATTTTAAAAAATTCATTTTAACAAACCCTGATGCAAATAACATTGAAACAATTAATAAAGCTAAAGATATTCTCTTTATCAAAATAAATCTCCTTCTACCACACATCACTTATAGCAGTTTTTGGATTTACGGGGAGAAAGCCGTTTTTAATAACAATCTCAGGATGATATAAAACAAAACGGATAAAATCCCTAACCTTAAGATTTGTTCTAAAAACGCTTTCCTGTACAAACTGGTAAAAATAACGGATAACCGGGTATTTTCCTTTTCTCACGTTACTTTTATTAGGCTCAACAGGTCCGGTTATATCTTTTAATTTATAAGTTAAAGGAATTGCTTTTACGTTATCCGGTATTTTATTTAGATAGCCGAACGAGATATACCCGATTGAAAAACCCGTGTTTGAAACTTTTGTTACTATATCCGCGTTACCCGTTGAAAGCATAGCATACCTGCACATGGTCTTGCGTTTTAGGAAAAAATTATTGAAAAACTCTCCGGTGCCGGATGACCTGTCCCTTGCGAATAAAAAAATTCGTTTATCCGGCCCGCCTACCTGTTTCCAGTTTGTGATTTTTCCTGTATAAATGTCTGTTATCTGCTTTACATCGAGAGAATCAACACCGGTTAAGTTACGGTTTATTATTATAATTAAACCGTCAACAGCGATTTTAACGCGTTTTATTTTAACTTTTTTGTTTTTGGCTTTTTCCAGTTCTTTTGACTTAATATCACGGTATGCGTTTCCAATATGACTTAATCCTCTAATAACGTTAAAAATTCCAATACCCGTACCCCCTCCACGGACATTAACTCTAATACCGGTTAGTTTAAAAAACTCTTTTCCCATATTATCAATTAGCCATAGAATTGTGGAAGAGCCGCTTATCTTAATTTCAGGAGGCTTAATTCTATTAAAAGGGGCCTCAGGTTTTTTAAAACTGTATAAAAATAAAGTTATAACGAATAATAATATTAGTTTCTTTTTAATAATACACTCCCTTTGCTTCACAGCGTATCATTTAATCAAGGCCGAAAATGAGGTTTTCAGAAGGATACCTGACCGAATAAGAATAAAAAATCTCACGTTTTTCTTTGGGCTTGATTGTAAACTCAAGTTTTAAAATGCCTTTGTCTTCATTATCAAACTCAAATCCTCCTGCTTTTTCAATCTCAACCTCAATCTCTTTATTCCGGCTCACAGGGATTTGCTCGAACACTTTAACCTGTTCTTCGTTATCCTTATAGGATTCTATAACGAGTTTATACTGGTATTCGACTTTTTCATCCTTGCCTTTAAAACCTTTTTTGGCTGTAAACTTATTAACGAGTTCACGCTTGACTTTAAAATTATCATCAACACCCATGTATATTTCAAAATCCTGGCCCGATGCAATGGTTTTAATATTAGAATCGCCCACAAAATCATAATCTCTGAATACCTTAACAGGGCCTTTTAATATTGAATAATCAAGTGTGTTAGTTACAATAATTTTTAGATAAGCCGCTTCTCTGATGCCCGGCATAATAATATATTCATATTTTACCGGAAAATCATCTGATGATATGAAAACCTTTTTGCCCGTACCGTCAGTAGGAATATCCTGATTTGCGTTGCAGGTAAAAGTAACATTCACTCCGGTTGATTTAACAGCAGTATCAGCAAAAGTTTCTTGTGCTAAAGGTGGTATAAGCTCTTTTTCTGCATTTGATAAACACAAATCTGCTTCCATTTCTGCAGCTGCCTCTGGTAAGGGGATATCAGACATATCACGTTTCTCTTTTTTATCTTCTTTAGCAAATGCTTTGGCTTTTTTTAGTCCGCTGGTTCGCATTCTCGGTTTAGGTGGTGGCGGCGGAATAAAAATATCAAGATACCATGGGGTGGGTTCACCCAGATAAGCGCCGATTACAGGATTTGCAGTAGAAAGCGATAAAGTTATATCGTTCCACTCTTCACCGGTCATTTGCTTAACATCAGCATAACGGGTTAATTCAAACTTTCTTTTTTCATAATCCAATCTGGCATCGTATTGAGGAGCCCAACTTGCACCGGTTATTGCATAAACTAAATTTAAATTACAACTTTCAGCGCTTTTTTTATCGAAATTGACTTTACAAAGATAAACAGTTTTTGAAGCGGAATGAGAAATACTCTCTTTTTCTTTATTAAGTTTACTGTATTTAATTGTACATTCATCTATCTGTTTTTGCAAACCGGTTAAATCTTTATTTATTGTATTCATTTCACCGGTAAAAATATCAAGCGAATTTTCATAAGCATTGGGTAAAGACAATTCGAATTTCATATCTTGTGGAAAATCAATTACTTTTGCGCTAATTGCTGTCTCAAGAGCAGTTTTAATAGCTAAATTCATATTTTTTTTACGTTTTATATCTTCGATTTGAAACGCAAGCAAAGTTATTTCTTCATTTAATTTATTTAATTTTTCACTTGAAGTTTCTTCAAGATAACTCTCAATTAAATCGTTATCAATAAGAATAGCATCACCAAAAACTTTTACCCTCACAGAATCATTTATAACTTTTTCAGGTAAATTTTTAAATAGATATTCCATCAATCCTGTACCGGAATCAATTTCCACGCTACGTGTTACTATTGCTCTGTCAGAATATACACATACTTCAACAATTTTATTTTCTATATCACTCATTATATTAACCCTGTAATAGTTTTAGATGCAGGATATTCAACCATGTATTCTATGATTAATTCCTTTTCTTCATTGGCTTGTAAATTAAAATTCCATTTAAGAACTCCCAAATAATCCGGTTTAATACTATCAGTTACTGTATCTATATTAACCTTAATTTCTTTATTTTTTGAAACCGGAACTACTTCTTGAGCATAAATATCCACATTCTCTTTCTTGCAATTCTTAATTTTTATAGAATATTTGTAACGGGTTTGTTTAGAATCGCTTGAAAAAGTTTTCTTTTTTGTGAAATGCTTTAACATCTCTCTTTTTACTGTAATCTCTTCATCAACACCTAAAGAAAGCTTCTTTTTCTCTCCCTGTAAAACATTATCCAAATAGCTGTCCCCAATATAATCATTCCCGTGATAGATTTTTACTCTACCCTCAAGCAATGGAAATTCTTCTGTGTTCTCAAATTCACCACGAATAAATGCAGCTTCCATTTCTTTAGCATAAACCCTGTAATCAAATGTAGTTTTATATTTTCTTTTAGCGATTAACACTTTTTTCTCGCTACCAATACCATCTAAATCTTGATTTTCTTTAATAAGAAAAGAAACATTTATCCCGCTTCTAACTGTAGGTTCCGGAGACGGAACAGAACCGGCGAAATCATCGCTATCAAATTCGACACCGTCATTTCCTTCTTTTGGCATGCCCCCAAAACCGGCTGTTGATGGGCTGGCTGAATATTCAAAAGAAATAAAATGTGTTTGCAGTTCGGGTAATGACGCTGCTATAGAATGACTCGTTGTAGATAGAATAGTCTTTACGTCTTTCCAATCTTCTCCCGTAGTTTGAGAAATCATACCATAGTATGATATTTCAATCTCTGAAGTGTCAAATAAAACTTTAATATCATAAACCGGATACCACGAAGCTTTATTTATTATATATGTGAGGTAAAATGTATATTCACCAGGAGTTTCAACGGTAACAGGTATTTTACAATTAATTACTTTTTTCCGCCTTGAACGTTTTATTTTTTTAAGTTCATATTGTAAAACGAGTTTTTGCTTAGTTAACTTATTCTTCTTTTTCAATAAGTCAATAAAGTTTGCGTTATTTTTATTAAAAGTATTTTTATAAAAATCAGAAATTAACTTAAGATTTTCAGGATTAGTCTTCTTAAAATATAACTCTCTAAAAAAATTAGAACACCAAAGGTTTACAGTTTCTAATGCAGCAGCGTTATTCTTATCCATTAAACCGGTTTCAGTATCAATATCATGAATTTGATAGTCCAATTCTTTAATTTTTTCTTCAAGTTCGTTTATCTTTTCGTCAGAATAAACTTCTAAATACTCATCCTTGATATCAATACCGGATATCTTAATTCCGGATTTGTTGAGACATGAAATTCTTATTGTATCTTTTGATATTTCATGAGATAAATTATTAAACTCAACGAACTCAGTTTTGTCATTAAGGTTAACTTTCAATTCACGGCTAACTAAAACGCGTTCTCTGTAAATTGTTACATTTGTAATTTTATGTTCCGGGGTTTGTTTGATTGTTTTTTCCATGGCAATATATTAAAATATATTTTTAATAATTTCAACGCATTTAAATTTTTATCCTTTTTTTTTAATTGATTTTATTGTATATATGATTATGATAAAATGACTTAAAATTCAAAGGTTATTCATATGGCAGAAAATCAAAATTTTAACGAATACATTGATGTAATTAATGACATTGCAGACGATGATAATTTATCTCCTGAAGAAAAGGTTCAACAAATTATTAAAGCTTATGATGCAGAAGTTAAACGTATTTTATACACTGAGCAGGGGCTTAATATACCTGAAGAAGAATAATTTTTAAAATATTATTTGTTTATATTAAATAAAATCAAATTTCAAATGTTATAATTCTATAAGGTTAAAAAATTATCAAAAACGGAAAGTAAAATGGCAAAAGCAGAAAACAAAAATAACGAACATGAAACTGTACAGCCTGAAGAAAATAATAAAGAAGATATAAAAGCTTCTGATAAAAAAAATACCCCTGAAAATAAATCACAAAGTGAGCAAGCTAAAAATGAATCCGGGGTAATATCTACAACGGAAAAACAAATAAAAAAACTTAAAAAGAAAAAAAAGCCCAAAAAAAAACACGGGTTTATTCGAAGGTTTTTATCATTTGAACGCTTAAAGTTTAAAAACTTTTATATGCGTAAGTTCAGAACTTTAGCCAGAATCTACAAAAGGATTTACACTAAAAAATTAAACGAGCTGCAGGAAAAAATAAACTTCGTAAATCAATGTAAAGACTTTTTTGAGCAGGCAACCGAAGATACGCTCCAACATAAAAAAGAGTTCATGTCCCGGTTAGAACAATACGAACTTGACTCCATGAAACTTGTTGAATTTTTCCGCATGTTTGAACGCAACAAATCTGACATTGAAAACATTGCCAAAAAAATCTCCAAAGTAGAGTTTAAAACCATGCTTGACTGGAATAGAAAGTTCAAAAGCAAGTTTGATAAACTCGTTAAATAAAAAAATCCCGGCTTATACAATATGAATGTTATCGGTTATGAACCAAAATATTTTTTAAAACGTTTTATTGTATAGTCTTGATGATTCAATATATATCCCTTCAATCCTAATTACTATCTATTAAGAATTTCAATCTCTTTTCTATTGGTAGTAACATTAACAAATTGATGAATTGTAAACGTTTTTGGTCTCATACTCTCCAATTGCCAAATTACAGGTGCTGTAAAACTACCACTTATGTAGTAGGGAATTTTTGTATATAAATTATAGACAACCTCACGCGTAACAGAACTTATTGGAGCCATGAAAAAATGAATTCTCATTTTTACTCTTCTTCTGTTGAATTTCATATAAAAACGGCATTTATGTTCGGTGATAATATTAATATTAGAATCCCATGCTCTCACCATATCATTCAAGGATGTTGACTGGAAAACAACCTGCTCAGGCAGATCACCGTCATTTACAAGCACTACCTTTGATATATTATAAGGAGTTCTATTTTGAACTGTTGTAGATATTACTCCGGGTAATAAAGAATTATTAAATAAAACTATAGGATATTTACTTATATTACC
>CALGPD010000480.1 GCA_937960625.1 uncultured Spirochaetia bacterium
GTTGAAGATGTTAGTAAAATGGATTTATCTGAAGATGACCGTCATCAGGCAATGTTAACTGTATTTACTGTTATAAGACGCCGGATTGAACTTTTCGTTGCCCTTCCTTTTGAATCATTGGAGAATCTATCCTTATTTCAAGAAGCTGTAGAAAAAATTGGTAAAATCCGCGACTAAATTCGTTATAAAAGCCTAATAATTTAAATGTGATTATCTTTCATAATAAAATTCACAATTTTAAAGAAAATGTAATAGAATTTTAACAACTAAATTTTAAAAATGAACTATACTACCTTAAGTAAGGGGAAGAAGACCCCTTTGGAGGTAACTAATATGAGAACCACTCAATCAGAGGTTAAGACAGATACCGGTGCAGTTCCTGCTGAAAAACAACAAGAATTTTTAGTTTTGAAAAAATATGAAAAAGCTAAAAAAGTCCGCGGTCAGTTAATTGAAAAATTAGCAAGCGAATTATATTATGTACATAAAAGCGTAAAAATTAAAGATTTGGTTGATGATTTAAATAAAATGCCGGAAACACAGGTCGTTGGAGTAGTCGGTGATGGTAATAAGTATCTTGGTATTATTATACGTAAGGTACTTTTTAATATGATTGCAAAACCTTTCGGTAAAGATATTCTGGAAAACAAAACAATTACTGAAATATTGGATAATGATGTATTAAATGAATTGGTTTTAGAAGCTGAGTATTATTACGTTGAAAGAAATATTTTTTCCGTTGTTGATGAATTAAAGAAAGACCTTGAATCAAAAGACCTTATTTATTTTGTAATAACTAAGAATGATAAAGAGTTTGCTGGTATTTTTGCGAATATAGATGTTCTATTTTACCTTTCTTCAATCACTCAAGAAGATTTGCGTACCGCAAAAGTTCTTCAGCAAACAATTGTAAAACAAAAATCCTATATGGAAGAAAAGAAATTCAAGTTTGTTGCCGGTTCCAATATGGCTAAAGGAGTTGGCGGGGATTTTTATATAATAAAGAAAATTCCAGAATCAACACGTTGGACGATTTCTCTTTGCGATGTATCCGGAAAGGGAGTATCTGCTGCCCTTGTTACAGCCGTACTTGGAGGCCTTTTTAATATTTACAACTTTAATCAAAGTTATTCTAACTTTATTAAAAAGATGAATGATTATATTCTTTCTTCATTTAATATGGAAAAATATTTAACCGGTGTTTTTGTTAAACTTGATGATAAAACAGGTAAAGTTAAACTTTTTGATATGGGGCATGCTTATGTTTATGTTTATAGAGATAAAGGTCTTTATAAATTTAAAACCCATGAGAATAACGTTCCAATAGGTTTTGTTCCTGAAATAGACCCTGTAGCAAATCAATTTACATTAAAAAAAGGTGATATACTTTTTACTTTAACAGACGGTATAAATGAGCAGCCAAATGCAGAAGGCGCTGAATACGGCCTTTCAAGATTGCTTGAGATTATAGAGAAAAACCGTAAAGATAATTTTGAAAACATTGTTGAAGAATTATTTGCGGATATTAAAAGGTTCAGGGGATATTATCCTCAACATGATGATATGACGGTTTTACTTCTTGAATATCACGGCGGTGAATAATTAAACTATTTATATAAATAAACCCCGTTATTTTTAGCGGGGTTTTTATTTTAGTTTAACTCCCATCACTTTTTTTGAGAATTTTTTTATAATTTTCCATAAATACTTATCAAGCTTTTTTTTGCACATGCTTATAATATTGTCCGGAATTTTTTTATAGAATGCTTCTGCTATTGCCCCTGCTATGCCGCAAATTGTATCCGTATCGCCACCGATAGCTACGCAATTGCGGATAGTATCTTCATAATCAGTAGAATCCAGAAAAGCAAATATGGCTTGCGGTACAGAACCCTTGCATGATACATCAAAGCCATAGTTCTCTATAAGGCCTTTTAAAGTAAATTTTAGATTATATCCGAATTTTTTTTGAACATAATTTTTAATTCTATTTTTATCACAACCGTTCCATGCTAAAAACACACACATTGCAGCAGCTTGTGCGCCTTTAATTCCTTCAGGATGATTATGAGAAATTTGCGCACTCTTTTTAGCTTGAATTAAAACTTGATTTTCATTTTTAAACGCAAAACCTATAGGACTGACCCTCATCGCTGACCCGTTTCCATAACTATTATATGGTTTTTGCTCGTTCTGTAAAAACCAATTATAAAACCTGCCTCCGTATCCTGCCTCAGGATATTTTCTCGCTGTTTCTACTATACATTGTTTATAGCTCCTTCCGGTTAAAATACTCATAGCCACCGCACAGGTTAGAACAGTATCATCTGTAAAAGTGCATGTGTCGGCAAATAACTTGAAATTTTTAGACCTTAGTTTTCTACCTTCATAAACAGAACCGATTATATCGCCTGCAATTGCCCCAATCACTTTAATACTCCCTGCCTGTTACCCATACACTAACTCTGATATTTTTTTCTTCCAAAGATTGTTTAATTTCTTGCGCGAGGTTTTGTTCCAACCTCTTTTTAGCCTGCCCTGTAATCCATGTAAGCGAAGCCAGCAGCCAATTCTTATTTTTTGTTATTACTTTGTGAGCATTTTCAATTTTAATGTGTATCATATTTAATAATTAACATATAACTATAATAATTTCAATTTGATTTTAGCAAGTAAAATAAAATTGCTATATTTTTCATGTTTTTTTTTGGGTATTTTTAATCAAACTTGACCAAAAGTATGTATCTCAATATATTTATGACTAGTTTACCGCATAAATGTGGAGAGCCTGACAGGCTCTCTTTTTCATTTATACGTGTATCAGGATATAAAATGCTTTTTAGTAATCAAGAGCAAGAAATGTTTGAGCAGGAAATTGAACCTATTGTAAAATCGTTAGGTTTTGAACTTGTTCAAGGGCTTATAATTCCTGGAAAAAACAACGTAAAAATACGCGTTACATTGTTTGAAAAAAACGGAGTAAGCATAGACGATTGTGCACGGATGAGCAGGGCACTTGAACAAGAATATGACTTTGAGAGTGTTTTTGGAGAAAATTTCTCTCTTGAGGTTTCAAGCCCTGGAATAAACCGGAAACTGAAAAGCTTGCGGGAATATAAAATATTTATAGGTAAACCTGTTAAGCTTTACCTGAAAAACAATCAGTACGGAAGCAATTTTTTTAAAGGAATCATTAAAGAGGTTGTAAAAACTGAAGTTTTGATTTTAAGTGATGATAATAAAGAATTATCTTTTGATATAAAAAATATTTCTAAGGGTAAAATAAATGAAAATATTCAATTTAATTAAGGTAAAAGGGTAATAAAAAAGTGAATATTACCGAATCAATTAGACAATTAGTTCACAACAAAGGCGTAAATACGGATTTAGTATATGATATTGTACGTGATGCGTTAATGGCTGCGTATAAAAAGAAATTTGGTGATAATGAAAACGCTGAAACACATGTAGATGATGAAAGCGGTGAATTATTACTTTTTGCTCGTAAAGAAGTTGTTGATGAAGTAGAAGACGACTTGACTGAAATTAGTTTGGAAGACGCAAAATATTTAAACTCTGATTGTGAAATCGGCAACGAAGTATTAATAGAAATAAAGCCGGAAAAAGCATTTGACAGGATTGCAATTCAGACTGCAAAACAGGTTGTAATGCAAAGCTTACGCAGAATTGAGAAAAATATTACTTTTACTGAGTTTAAAGCAAAAGAAGGCTCATTAGTAACCGGAACTTTTCAACGGGAAAGATACGGAAATATTTACGTTGATTTGGGCCGTGCAGAAGGATTTTTACCTAAAAGAGAACAATCTCCGAGGGAGAAATATACTCAGGGAGATAGAATTAAAGCAGTAATTCTAGAAGTAAAAGAAGATGAAACCGAGACAAATATAATTTTATCCCGTGCAAGTAAACTTTTTATTCAAAGAATTTTTGAAAAAGAAGTTCCTGAAGTTGAGGATAAAGTAGTAGAAATACTGGATATTGCCAGAGAAGTAGGATACCGTACTAAAGTATCTGTTTATTCCAGAGAGATTGACCCTGTTGGTGCATGTGTTGGAATGAAAGGTATGCGTATTCAATCAATCGTAAAAGAACTTGAAGGTGAAAAGATTGATATCGTAAGATTTAGTGAGGATCCGAGAGAATATATAAAAAATACACTAACGCCGGCAGAAATTGAACGTGTAGTTGTAGTAAATGAAGAAGAAAAAAAAGCCGTTGCCGTAGTTGATGAAAAGCAGTTAATGCTTGCAATTGGAAAACAAGGCCAAAACGTTAAACTTGCCAGCAGGTTAACGGGTTGGAGTATTGATATAAAAACCCTTGAGCAATTTGCTGATTCTGAGATTGAAGAGGAAGCTGTTATAAGGGCAAAACAAATATTTAAAGAAGAAGCGGAAGAAGTACATGAACTTACACTTCTTTCTGATTACATTCAATCTTCTGTACTTTTAAAACTTGAAAGTGCTGGAATATTATCCATTGAAGAACTTGTAGAAAAAACAGAAGAAGAACTTAAGGAAATTCCCGGTATTGGAGATAAAACGGCAGCACAAATTATTGAAGTTATTAATGAAATGGTTGAAGTTGAAGAAGACGGTGCCACAGAGGAAGAAATCGGCGAAGATGAAGAAATTGAAGAAGTTTATGAGGAAGTCGCTGTCTATGAATGTCCTGAGTGCGGGGCAGAAATCACAACTGATATGAAAGAGTGTCCGAATTGCGGTATTGAAATTGAATTTTCTGAGGAATAATATAAAAAGGGTTATAAATGTTAACTAGTGATCTTGCAAAAGAACTGAATACAACGATAAAAGAAATAAAAAGTGCGGCTAAAGAATGCTCAATATCCATTAGCGGTGGTAAAACCGAACTTTCTGATGATGAAATTAAACAGATTAAAAATTTCATGGAAAAAGGAAGTGCGGGTAAAAAAAATGAGCGAATGATAATTGTAAAGAAAAATAAAAAGCCGGAAGAAAAATCTGAAACTAAAAAAGTAAAACCTGTTAAAAAGGTAAAAATAAAAATTAAAAAGGTAGTTAAGAAATCAACTGAAACTGAAGATAAAACCAAAGACAAAACCAAAGATAAAACTCCGGGTGGCAAACCGGTTGCAGTTTCAACTGACAAGACAACTCAAGATGAAGATAAAAGGCATTCAAAGTATCATGAAACCAAAAGAACACATAAACATGAAAAAGAAATGCCAAAAGAAAAGGAAATTCATTTTAAAAAGAAACATAAGGATAAAGCGAAATTCCATGCTGTTCCTAAAAGTATAGATATTATGGAAACTATTTCTGTTTCCGAGTTAGCAAAAAAAATGAATTTAAAGGTTAGCGGAATTATTCAAAAACTTATGGACCTTGGAGTAATGGCAACGATAAATCAGATTATAGATTCTGAAACAGCACAAATTTTAGCAGAAGAATTTGAGTGTGAAGTTAATATTGTTTCACTATATGATGAAACTTTAATCGAAGAAACTGAGGATAAAGAAGAAGATTTAAAACCCCGTCCTCCAATTGTAACAATTATGGGGCACGTTGACCATGGAAAAACAACTCTCTTAGATTATATCCGGGAAAGTAAAGTTGCCGCAGGCGAAGCCGGGGGGATTACTCAGCATATTGGAGCTTATAAAGTTAGCCTTGACGCAGGCGAAATCGTATTTTTGGATACTCCGGGCCATGAAGCGTTTACTGCAATGAGAAACAGAGGCGCAAAAGTTACTGACATTGTCATTCTTGTTGTTGCCGCTGATGAGGGTGTTAAACCGCAAACAGTTGAAGCGCTTAACCACGCAAAAGCTGCTGAAGTTCCGATTATAGTTGCAGTAAATAAAATGGATGTTGAAGGCGCAAATCCGGAACGCGTAAAGCAGCAGTTGTCCGAATATGAATTGCTGCCTGAAGAGTGGGGTGGAGATACTCAATTTGTGAATGTAAGCGCGTTTTCGGGTGAAGGTGTTGATAATCTGCTTGAATCTATATTATTAACTTCAGAAATATTAGAACTGAAAGCTAATCCGGATAAAGAAGCTGTAGGCTCCATAATAGAATCCCGTATTGATAAAGGCCGCGGTCCTGTCGCTACTGTTTTAATCGAAAATGGAGTATTAAAGGTTGGTGACAATTTTGTTGCTGGTATACATTCCGGTAAAGTTAGAGCCCTTTTTGATTGGGAAGGAAAAAATGTTCCTTCTGCTACTCCGGCTACCCCAATAGAAGTTTTAGGCCTCGACGGAGTACCTGAAGCCGGTGACCCGTTTCACGTTGTTTCCAACGAAAAAATGGCGAAGGGTATTTCAGAAAAACGTCATGAATTGAATAAGTTCGAGCAGGCTAAAAATGTTAAAAAAGTTACTCTTGATAACTTATATGAAGCAATTCAAGATGGAAATATTACTGAACTTAAACTCGTTATTAAAGCTGACGTACAAGGCTCGGTTGAAGCAATAAAAGATTCTCTTGAAAAACTTTCTACTAACGAAGTTAAAGTAAAAGTTATTCATAGCGGAACCGGTGGAATTAGCCATTCAGATGTAATGCTCGCTTCTTCCGCAGATGCTATTATTATTGGTTTCCATGTAAGGCCAAACAAAAAGGCAATGGAACTTGCTGAGGCTGAAGGTGTTGACATCAGAAAGTACGGTGTTATTTACGATGTAATTGATGAAGTTAAAAACGCTATGGAAGGTTTACTTGAACCTATCGTTAAAGAAGAAATTCACGGTACAGCAGAAGTTCGGCAATTATTCAAGGTTTCTAAACTCGGTACTATTGCCGGTTGTTATATCACATCAGGAAAAGCAACGCGTAATTCAAAAGTACGGATAATACGTGACGGAGTTGTTGTTTATGAGGGTATTTTAGATTCTCTTAAACGTTTTAAAGAAGATGTAAAAGAAGTTAACAATGGGTATGAATGCGGTATTATGGTTCAAAATTATAATGACATTAAGAAAGATGATGAACTAGAGTTTTACCGCGAAGTAAAAGTGGCAAAAAAATTATCAGACTCATCTAAGAAAAAATAGAGTTTTAATTATTAGTATTCAAAGAGGAATATTTGACAGAATTAAAAAATGCTGTTTTAAATTCCATTCAAGAGCAGTATAAAGTTAATTTTAATAAAAATCTTTTATATAATGAAAAACTTGAAATTCATACTTACCCCTTAATTTATTTACATAAAAACAGAATAGAGCTGATTAAATTATTTAAAAATGAACAGAATTTTTTAAATAATCTTGTTAAATATTTTTCAGATTATACTATTTATTTTGTAAGTTCAGTTAATCAATATTTGGATATTAATAATACAGAGATAAATAATTTAAATTTTTTATATAAATCATTTATTAATGAAATTATGTTTTTATTGAATAGAAAAACAACATTTGAAAAATTTATTTTATACTTTAAAAATATTATGTCAGACCACTCATGTGGATTAAGTAATTTTTTTAAAAATATTAAGTCTTATGAAATTTTGAAAAAAACTTTTCAACAAAAAATTACTCCTGTTGTTTGCTCGGATTATTCCGCGGATTTTCAACTGGAAATTTTAAATCTAGCTTTAAATACGATTCAGTCTCCTGTTCTTGATATTGGATGCGGTAAAAAAGCGCATTTGGTTAAAAAACTAAAATCCTTAAACTTTGATGTTTTAGGTATGGATAGGAATGTTATGGATAGCGCAATTACACGAAATCAGGATTGGTTTGAGTTTGATTATGGTACCAATAAATGGAAAACAATAATTTCGCATTTGGGTTTTTCAAATAACTTTTTAGCGCATCACGTTATGAATTCCGGTTTTCTTGAAGATTATACAAGGTGTTATTTGCGTATATTAAAATCACTTAAAATGGGGGGGAAATTTATCTATACACCCTCTATTAATTTTGTTGAAAAATTTTTACCGGGAAATAATTTTTTTATTCAGAAAGTCCGGGTGAATACACGTTATGCTAATGAAATATTTAATTTAAATTTATCTGAATTGGATTCCTATTCAACAATTTCAGTTGTGGAGAAAATTGGTTAAAAAAGTAGATATTTTTGTATTTTCTTGTTCAAATTTACTTGGATCAAAAAATGTTTTTTTAATTTCTTTCTATACAATAGTTTAGGATTTTTTAGCAAATAAAAAAATATTTTGGTTTATCTTATTTAAATTTTTTGGTATACTATGCTCTAAGGTTAATAAAAAATGATAATCATTAAATCATTTTTATGCGGTCATATTTAAAAATTAAAATATCTACAGTCATTGTTTTATTATTTCTGGAGAATATATGAATAAAAATTATTATGTAGATGATAGCGTTTTTAATAAATTTTTAGACGCTAGAGATTTCGCTTCTTTGCTTTCTTTATTCAAACGCGGATTTGATATAAATTCTACAAATGAACTGGGCCAGACAGCTTTAATGTTATCCGCTAAACATGGGGATATTCAGCTTGTTAATTTTCTACTTAAAAAAGGTGCGATAGTAAATACTAGAGATGAGGAATTATTTACTCCGCTGATGTATGCTGCTGAATCAGGAAATATTGATATTGTGAAAATACTCGTTAGCTATGGAGCGGATATTCACGCTTTAGATATCTATGGACGAAATATACTCATACACTCTGTTAATAATCTTAATTGTCTTTCTTATTTTATAAGTAATAATGTTGATGTAAATGTTAGTGATGATAACGGAAAAACAGTATTAATGTATGCAAGTGAAATTCCGGATAATTTAAACACTATCAATTATTTAATATCTTTGGGCGCTGATAAGTTTAAAAAAGATAATGACGGCGCTGATGTTTTAATGTATGCAACGCGTTCAGCTGATATTTCAATAGTAGATTTTTTCTTAAAATCGGGAATTTCTGTAGAAAATCTCGATGTTTGGGGAATGAATGCTTTATTTTACGCTGCTGAAATGGGGCATTATCACGTTATGGAATATTTAGTTAATGCGGGTTCTGAAAAAATTATTTTTGATAATGAACAAAGAAATACACTAATGGCTGCAATTTACAGCGGCGATTATAACTCGGTTAAGTTTTTAATAAATAAAAATATTGATTTAAATTTACCGGATGAAGACGGAAATACTGCATTAATTTACGCGGCCAAAACCGGTGATTGTGAAATTATTAAATTATTAATCAGTTTCGGAGCAGATTTAAATACTTTTGACCGTGCAGGCAGGAACGTACTAATGATTAGTGCTTATATTGGAAATTTTGATGCGCTAAAGTATTTTCATGCTCAGGGGTGTTCATTCGATTTAAAAGATTATACTGGTTCTTCGGCTTTAATTTATGCAATTCTCGGAGGGCATAATAATATAATAAAATGGCTGGTAAATCACGGTGCTGATACCGGTGTTGTAACTGATGAAGGTAAAACTGCATTAATGTTTGCGGCTTTGCTGGGTAATGCATTTGCAACGGAAATTTTATCCAAAGCTTCAAATATCAATGAATGTGATTGTTATGGCCAAAACGCATTAATGCATGGGATTTCAAGCGGTAATCATGAATGTGTTGAGATTTTAATGTATTCAGGTGCGGATAAACTACGTGAAGATAATGCAGGTTTGAATGCTTTAAAATTGGCTAAAGAGAAAGGTATCCCCGAAATATTAAACCTATTAAGCTGATAATATTCTTTCCGGAAAATATTTTCAATTAATAACATCTATCAATAAAGAATTTTTATTTTTTTTACCGATAATTATTAAAATTAATAATAGTTTTACATTATATTGAAATAATGTTAATATATTTTTATTAGATTAATAATAACGTTAATTAGAATATTGCCGCTAGTAGCGGAGGATTAATGGAACCAAATCATAAGAAAGATGATGAACTTATGGAAAATATTAAGTTTATTGAAGAAGAACCAAATATTATTGATGAAGATAATCCGGTGGAAGACGAACCCGCTATTGAAAAATTGGATTCAAGCGAGCCGGATGAAGAGCTTGAACGCGTTATGAATGTTGATGAATTGGAAAAGAATAAAAATCAGGATAATCAATAAATTTTTTCAGTGATTGAATCTAACCTATAAAAAGCAATTTCATTTTTTAATAGAAAATACAAATTCTTAAAGTTAACCAAAATCCTATAGTTTTTGTATTTTGTTTCAAGGAATAAGGTATAATTTTTAACCTTAAATGAACACAAAATACACAAAATTAAGCAGGGATAAAGCAAGAATTAAAAAATTTTTGACATTGATTGATATGAAATCAAATCAAAAATCTTGACTTTCATATTCAATTTATTCTTTCAAAATTTTATTTAAGTTAATTCTAAAAATATTATAATATTTTTAGGGATTAATAATAGTATTACTTATTTAATTTTAAAAAATGACGTATGCTTCTATCATATGTTTTTTCAGCGTTGTCCGGAAAATAACATGCCGGCAATTCATTCATTCTTCTATGATAAGCTATACATTCGCAGCACCGCCCCTTTCGTGAGCAGGGCTCATAAGAACAATTGCACATTTCCATATTTTTACTGTAATTTTCACATTTCATTTTTTTCTCCGTTATATTGAAAGGTTGAACTGATAATTTTACTAATCTAAGTGTTGGTAATTTTACTTATTTGATATTTTAAAAAAAAGTTAACATAATACAGAAAAAACGTTAAATATTTTTTTTAGGATTACGATAAAGTTAATGAAAGGCGATTTGCCGGAATATATTTTCCGTTGAAATTTCGGTAAAAATAGCTTATAATTTTATTTAGATTGAATAGGAGATTACTAATATGCCGGCACCTAATGTTTTCGGATTATCCGGTTCTAAAATGAATTGGGAAAAATCACTTGAAAAAATAATGGCTGCTTATAAAAAGCGGCTTAAAGGTTTTGAGTTGGTTGAATGGGAAACACAGCAAAAAATTAATGCATGGAAAATGTTCAGAACCAAATTGCAGGAATTAAGAGCAGCCGGAAAATTTTTATATGACCCTATCAATGGGCCTTTCAATCAGATGACAGTTGAATCTACTGATAAACGCGCTTTTTCTGCAACTACAAACAGGACCGCAAAACCGGGAAATTTTAAAATTGAGGTATTGCAGGTTGCTAGCGCGGATATATTTCAAAGTGATACGATTAAACAAGATGAGAATTTGCCTAAAGCAAGTTTTACTATACGCTGTGGAAAAAAAAGTTTTAAAATAGATTATACCGGCGGGCCTGTGGGCAAATTAGTTGAAGTAATTAACAGAGTTGCAGGAAAAATTGTAGAAGCTTCAACCATAAACGTTGACGGAGTTAACGTTGCCCTTGTAATAAGAGGCACTAAAAGCGGAAAAGCGAATAAATTATACTTTGTAAAAACCGACCCAATGCTCTTTAAAATTGGTTTGTTGACTAAAAAAGATGAAAGTGTTTCCAAAGTTGATTTTAATAAACCGAATGATTTTAGAGCTAGAATGGGAACTCCTTTTGTGAAAAATTCAATTTTAAGTTTAACTCCGGAATCAAAAAGCGAATATGTTTTTCAAAATAATATTATCCCCAAAACAGGTTTTACTGTAGAGTTTAGTACAAGGCTGATAAAAGTCGCTGTACCTAAACCAATAATTAGAATATCAAATAAAGATAAAAATAAAAAGAAAACCGGAATGCCTGATGTTAATATAAATAATGTGAATATTGGTACAATTGATAAAATAAAAATCGGGCCTTACGATATTCACGGTGAGAATTTAAAGTCAAAACTTAAGGAAAAAAAGAAACTAAAACCTGTTAATAACGCAAATAATAACAATACCGGCAACGCAAACCGGAACACAAACGGGAACAATGCGAATGTTGATACCGGAGTCTTAATATTTCAACATGGCGGCGAGGTTATAAAAACAATTCAAGTTAAAGATACTTCCGCATGGAAAAAATATTCCTTAAGCTTAAATGATATAAAGGGAAGGACTTTCGATAGAGTAATTTTCGTTAATAATAATAAGAACCGCAGGGTTGAGTTTAATAAACTCATTATTACTGACGGAGAGCAAAAAATTAGGGCTAAAAATTATGTATCAAAAGCTAAAGATGCAATTATTAAGTATAACGGAATAAAAATAAGGCGCCCGACTAACAATATTGATAAGTTAATTAAGGGAGTAACCATACAGGTAAAAAGAAGAACAAATGGCGCTGAGACTTTAAAAGTTGATTATGATAATAAAAAGCTTGTTAAAGCTGTGAAAGAGTTTATTATCCATTATAACAATGCTATGGATTATATTTGGTATGTAACTCAATATAAAACTAGGCGTGAATATAAAGAACGTTTTGCGTGGAGACAAAAAGTTGAGAACATGGATGACCAGAAAAAAAACCGGATGGCATTAACAGGTAAAC
>CALGPD010000481.1 GCA_937960625.1 uncultured Spirochaetia bacterium
GATTAATATAGTTTTCATGTCAGCGTGGGGATAGTTTCTATTAACCGAGTTTATAACAACTACATCATAACTACTGCGTTTTCTTTTATAGTCAATATTCACATTCCGCTTTTCGCTGAAATAGCCGGGAGAAAAACTCTTGGCTAATAATTTTCTCAATAATTTATCTTGTGAAGAAATAAATACGTTGAGTTTATTCCTTACATTCAAGATAAAACTAATAGTATTATCATAAGGAAAATTATCTTCTGAAAGCATTAATTTAAATGTATGTTTTCCTTTTTTTAATGTGAGAGTAAGTGAAGAATTAAATTCCTGCTCTGGTTTTAAAACCATTGTTTTCTCAAATACTGTTTTTTTATTTTGAATTAAACGTAAAATAGGTTTCTCTGTTATATTTGAAAAGTTTTTTAAAGTGTACTTAAAAACAATTTTTTCACCGGAAAAATATAAACGCTTGATAAAATCCATACGTTTGATACTCACATTTCGCTTATTGGTGCTGCCTGCGTTTATATATGTAATATCCCGGGAAAAAATAAATTTAAAATAACGGTTTTTTCTAAAATCTGACACAATTATATATTCGTTGTTTTTTCTCTTATCCTTCTTCTTTTCCAATATTTTTACAGCTCTTGCAGGAGGGATTATTTTATCAGAAACTTTTATCAATCTTATTTTTTTAATAAGTTCATGTTTACTCATATCTGAAAAATACCTTCCCGATGCTAATAATAATTTAAATGTGGTTTTTTCCGGAACACGGTTAGCATATTTATTCAATTTTTGTTTAGCTATATTTAATACGGTTTGATTATTCTGCAAATACAGCATTGACTTTGTATTGTCAAAAAATATAAGTAATTCTTTGTGTTTTTTATCAACTTCCTTAAAATACGGTGCTGCTAAAAATAATACGGTTAATAAAATAATTAATACGCGGATGATTAATAAGATTATTTCTTCAAGCCTGGTTCTTTTACTCTTACCTTTAATTTCATTTTCAAATAAAAATACATAGGGGAAAAAAACTTTCTTCCTGTTGAGGCGTTTTTTAAAATGAAACAAAAACGGAATTACTGCTAATACTGATAAAAATAAAATATTTGGATATAAAAAATGCATTTCAACTCCGTGTATAATGGCTTACAAATTTCATAAAATTTTCAGGATATGAATACTTGGTACTTAAATTAAAATATTGACAATTGTTTTTCTTTGAAATCTTTCTTATTTCTTCTATGTGTTTGGAATAATAACTTTTGTAGAAATCTGAAATATCGCTGGAATTAAGTATAATTTCCTTTCCCGTTTCATAATCCTTAAATAAATACTCACCTTTAAAATCAAAACTTTTTTCTACAGGGTCAGATAACTGTAAAATGTAAACATCATTTGAAAAACTTTTTACACCGCTTATGAATGCTGTTATGGCATTGGAATTTACGATAAAATCAGAAATAATATAAATCATATTGATTTTCTTTTTTAATGAATTCTGAATTGTTGAATTGATGTTTTCCGTAACTGTTTTCCCTTCAGCATTAATTCCATTTAAGATTTCGTTTAACCTGGGAATAGATGTACTCTGGCTTGACGGAGGCAGCACCATTTTAAACTTTTCATCAAAAAAGCCAAGGCCGACATTATCTCCCTGTCTTGTAAATACCGTAAATATTGTTGTAAAAAGAAACTTAGCATATTCGACTTTTTCCATATGCCCGGATGTATATTTCATGCTAGCGCTTTTATCAATAATCACAAGAACATTACACGAAACATCTTCTTCATATTCTTTTATATATAATTTTTCAGTACGCCCAAAAAGTTTCCAGTCAATTTTGGAAACGTCATCTCCTTGAACATATTCCCTGTGTTCTTTAAAATCTACGTTCTTGCCTGAAATATTACTTTTATGCGTTCCTTTTCTATGGCCTTTAACCCTGTATTTCATGGGAAGTTCAATTTTAAGCAGAGATTCCAATACATCCTGTTCAAAATAATTTTTCAAAGAACCCCCCTACAAAAATATTTATCGCAAAGATAATTGAAACAACCCATATTAGTATATAATTTACTCTATAACTTTTATTTTCCATGCTCAATTCTTTAATCTTTTCTTTAACTTTCATTATGTCTGTTTCCACTTCAAGCAGCGAATTTTTTACAAAGGTTGTAAAATTCCGTATTTTACGGATTTTTGTTTTACTTGTAAATTTATGAATAAACATTTCTATAAAGTATAATGATAAAAATAGTATTGTCAAAAGCCTTCTAGCTAGAGAAATCTTTGATAAGGCATGAGAAATACTTTTTAATATATATCCTGCTTTATTCATCAGATTTAATGAAAAAATAAATAAGGTTATTAGAAAACACCGTATAAATAAATCTATTCCTATTATGAAACCCTGAAAATAGATTTTTATACCATATAAATAATAAATCTTGCCGTTACCGTAAAAAAAAGAATATAAAACAATAAGGGTGAAATAGAATGGAAAAATACTTATTGATTTTATCGCAAATTTTTTAAACTTATTATTAAAAATATAATAATTCGTTATAATCAATCCTGTTATTAAAAAGATTATATATAATTCTGAAGTTATAAATATTAAAATTATTGTAATTAAAGTGTATATTATAAATGTCATTTGAAATACAAAAGCCCTCTTTAATTAAAGAGGGCTCAATTTTATTTAATAAGATTTTACTCTTTATTATCCGGTGTTTCTTCAGTTGTTTCCACAGATTCTTCTGCTTTAACTTCAGGTTCTTTTTTCTCTTCAACAGGTTTTTTCTTGGATTGAGTTTTTTTAGTAGAACCCATTTTAGATTTTTCTTTTTTATCTGAACCCTGCTTAGCCGTTGTAGACGTTGTATCAAGTAATTCTTCAACAAGTTCAATCATTGCCATTTCAGCATTATCGCCTTTACGCGGGCCTAATTTATAAATTCTGGTATAACCGCCGTTTCTATTCATATATCTTAAAGCAATATCTTCAAATAATTTAACAATAACATCGCGGTCTTTGATTTTTTTCATTACTTCACGTTTATGGTGAAGAATAACATTCATATCCTGAGTATCATTAGCTTTTTTCGCTCTCGTTATTATTGGCTCAACGAAAGTGCGTAATACCTTAGCTTTTGATAAAGTTGTATCAATTCTTTCATTTTTAATTAAAGAAGTTGCCATATTTCTAAGCATCGATACTCTATGTTGTTTTTTTCTACCAAGTTTTTTTACTCTTTTCTGGTGTCGCATTGTATTTACCCTTATACTTTATTCAGCAGTATTCGCAGTAAGGTTTCCATCCCTTATTTCCGGCTTACTTTCAATTTCTTTCAATTTTGCCCGGATTTCTTCTAATGAATATTCTGCTAAATTTTTATTCTTTTGTAATTCATCTTCAAGTTTGCTTCTAATCTCTTTTTGTGAAGCAGCGCCAAGATTTCTTATCTTGGATAATTCTTCTTCTGTTTTAAGTACCAATTCGCCAATTGTACGGATATTTGATACGCGTAAACAATTAGATGACCTGACAGATAATTCTAAGTCTTCAATTGTTTTTTGACGTAAATCATTAAGTTCAATAGCAATTGCGTCAATTTCTTTTTCTTGAGGAGGCTCAACTTCCTCGAAGTTAATAAATTGCTGAAAATGGTCTTTAAGAATTTTTGCAGCATCAGCAACCGCATCATCTGGGCTGACTGTTCCGTCTGTCCAAACCTCTAATATCATTTTTTCATAATCTGTTCTTTGCCCTACCCTAAAATTCTCAATATCATACCTGACTTTTTCGATAGGACAAAAAATTGCGTCTATTGGTATACTGTTTACTATTTCCACATTTGGCGCTTGTTGTTCAGCTGAAACATATCCCCGGCCATGTTCTATTTCTAATTCCATTGAAAAAGAAGCATCATCATTTAATTCAGCAATGAGTAAATCAGGATTTATAATTTCAACATTAGCATCAATTGCTAAATCTCCTGCTTTTAACTCGCCTTTTCCTTTTTTCTCTATCATAATAACGCGCTTATCTGATTCATCCAATAAATTAATACGAACGCGTTTAAGATTCTGTATAAAATCAGAAGTATCTTCATATACTCCAAAAATATTCTCAAACTCATTAGTTAAAGGTTTAGATACACCGTCTTTATCCACAAATTCTACTTTAATAGCAGTAATTGCATATCCGGGTATTGATGACAACAAACATCTCCTAAGAGAATTAGCTATTGTTGTTCCAAAACCTCTCTCGAACGGCGCTGCAATAAACCTTCCGTAATTCGGAGTTAGTTCTTCGTGTTCGTAAGTCGGATTTTTTGGTCTTTTAAAATTCTTCAGTAAATTTTTATGAGCCATTTTCCCCTCTTTCCGAAAAGGAATTCGTTAATTTTTAATTTATATTATTTAGAGTAAAGTTCTACTACCAATTGTTCGTTAAAATCTAGTTGTATATCATCCCTTTGAGGAACCCGTAAAACTTTTCCCTGCATTTTATCAACATCAATTTCAAGCCAATTAGGAACAGAACCTTCAGTTACTTTTGAAAGACTCTCATTAATAGGCCTCAAACGGCGTGATTTCTCTTTGACGGTGATAACATCACCTTCTCTACATTTAAATGAAGGTATACTTACCTTCCGTCCGTTTACTAATATATGGCCATGACTGATTATCTGTTTAGCCATATTTCTCGATGATGCAAATCCTAAATTAAAAAGAACAGAATCCAATCGTAATTCAAGGAATTGCAGCATAATTTCACCTGTTACACCTTTTTTAGTGGCAGCATGAGCGAATGCTAATCTAAATTGCTTTTCAAGCATTCCGTAAAATCTTTTAATCTTTTGTTTTTCCCTAAGCTGATTTGCATATTCAGAACGCTTTCCGCGTCTTTTCATTATGAAACCACCGCCTCTTGGAGCAGGGCGTCTTTTTTCAACAGCACATTTAGGGCTTAAACATCTATCACCTTTTAAGAATAATTTCATTCCTTCGCGTCTGCAAAGTTTACATTTTGCTTCTAGATATCTTGCCATAATTATACTCTCCTTCTTTTAGGAGGACGGCAGCCATTGTGAGGTATAGGAGTAACGTCTTTAATTTTTGTAATTTTTATACCCACTGCATCAATTGCTCTAATTGCTGCTTCTCTGCCAACTCCAGGGCCGGTTATCCTAACCTCAGCAGTTTTTAAACCGTGTTCTTTAGCTTTTGTTAAAGCTGCTTCTGCAGTTGTTTGCGCTGCAAAAGGCGTACTTTTTTTAGCTCCACGGAAATTTAAACTCCCTGCTGATGCCCATGAAATTGCATTTCCTTTTACATCAGTAACTGTAATAATTGTGTTATTAAACGTTGCTTGAATATGTACTACACCACGGGCTATATTCTTCTTTTCCCGTTTCTTTTGTTTACCTTTTGTTTTTTTAGCCATTACTCATTTAACCCTTTTTCTTCTTTTTAATACCAATTCCCGGTCTGCGGCCTTTTCTCGTTCTAGCATTTGTATGCGTACGTTGACCACGTACAGGTAATTTTCTTCTATGTCTATAACCACGGTAGCAACCGATTTCCATTAAACGTTTGATATTTAAAGTAATCTCGCTGCGTAAATCACCTTCAACTTTATATTCGTTCTCAATTACGCTTTTTATACGGCTTAATTCATCATCGCTTAATTCTTTAGTCATTTTCATATTTTCAATATTCGCTTTTTTGCAAATTTCTCCGGCGGAAGTTTTTCCTATACCGAAAATATAAGTCAGCGAATACATTATTCTTTTATCATTAGGTATATCAACACCTGCAATACGTGCCATAATTACTCCTGCATTACTTCTTTGGTTTTTGCTTCTGTCTTTGTTTATGTCTAGGATTTTCGCAAATAATCCTTAAAATTCCATGCCGCCTAATTACTTTGCATTTTTCGCAAATAGGCTTTACACTTACTCTTACTTTCATAACTATCTCCAGTAATATATACGTAAATAATATATTAGTTCTTAAATCTATAAGTAATTCGCCCGCGTGTCAAATCGTAAGGTGAAAGTTCTAAAGAAACTCTGTCTCCGGGTAAAATTCCTATGAAATTCATACGCATTTTACCTGAAACATGTGCTAAAACCACATGACCGTTCTCAAGCTCAACCTTAAACATTGCATTCGGCAACGCTTCTATTACTTTGCCTTCTACTTCTATAGCTTCTTCTTTAGCCAAGAAATAAAACCTCCTTTGAAATATAAATCCCAATTAACCTCTTCGGGATTTCAACTTTCCTTTCTTCAAGAAACCGGGATAATTTCTCACAAGCAGATGTGACTCTATTTGTGATACTGTGTCTAATGCTACACCAACCATAATAAGCAACGAGGTACCACCCATCAAATACGCTAATGTTGATGGAATTGAAAACCATTGCGCTATTAACGTTGGCAAGACTGCTACTGCACCTAGAAATAAACTTCCCGGTAATGTAATTCTATTTAAAACTTTTGATAAATATTGCTGTGTATTCGGACCCGGCCTAATTCCGGGTATAAATCCACCGTTCTTCTGTAACTGTTTTGCTATTTCAGCAGGATTTAACTGAATCGCTGTGTAGAAATATGCAAAGAACATTACAAGCATCATATATAAAACAACCCACAAAGGCTGTCCGTATGCAATGTAGCGCAAAATCGCCCTGATTATTCTGCTTGATCCGCCGAACATTTGTAAAATCTGTGACGGAAGCATCATAACAGAAGATGCAAAAATTACAGGAATAACTCCTGATGGGTTTATTTTAAACGGTATAAAATTAGATTGTGCCTGTACAATCTTATTACCTATAACGCGTTTAGCATATTGAACCGGAATCTTTCGCTGTGCCTGCTGTTCTGCTGTAACAAGTCCGATCACGATCGCAAATATAATACCTACTATTAAAAGGTTTAGCGTTCGGACATCGCCGGTTTGAGCACTTTGTATTGTTTGCCATACAGCCTGCGGCATTCTGGCAACAATACCGGCAAAAATCAGCAATGATACACCGTTTCCGATACCACGGTCAGTCATTTGTTCGCCAAGCCATAATAAAAACATAGTTCCCGTTGTTATTGAAGCTACGAATGCAAATGTAAACCAAAACCCCGTTCCTCCGGGTACGATACTGGTTAACTGTGCCGCAAACCTGCTTTTAAACATTAACAATAAACCAAAAGCTTGAACCATACAAAGTACTACTGTTGCATATTTGGTGTATTTTTGAATTTTCTTTCTACCGTAGTCACCTTCTTCTTTTGAAAGACGCTCAAGTTTAGGAATAACTACCTGTAATAACTGCATAATAATTGACGCAGAAATATATGGCATAATACCCAAAGCCAATAGGGAAAACTGCTCTAAAGCACCGCCAACGAATAAGTTTAATAAATCCATTAAACCCGCAGGACCGCCGCCGCTTTTTGCTTTTGCTGTGGCTTCAGCCAATACTTTAGCATTAATACCCGGTATCGGAATATAAGAACCGATACGGTAAACTATAAGAGCAAACATTACAAATGTTAGTCTTTTTCTTAGTTCAGGTACTTTAAAAATATTTAAAATCGGGTTCGCTGCCATAAAATATTATCCTTTTTTTACCCTTAAGCTTTTTCGCTTTTTTGTTTCTCTTTAGCTTCTTCTTTTACTTCAACTTTAGTAAAAGTAGATCCACTCTTTTCTATTTCCTGAATTGCACCTTTTGAAGCATTATAAACGTTAATGGTTAACTTTTTAGTTAAGTCACCACCACCAACGATTATTTTAACTCTTTTGGCAATCCTTTTAACTAGTTTCTTTTCTTTAAGTGTATCAAGATTTACTTCATCTCCATCATTAAATACGTTTAACTTGCCTAAAGTAATTTCCGCCGTATTTATCTTAAAAGGAGAATTACTGAAACCGCGTTTAGGTAAACGTCTGTTTAGCGGCATTTGCCCGCCTTCAAAACCTACATAAGGACGTTTTCTACCTTTACGGCTTTTCTGGCCTTTTTGGCCTTTACCGCAGGTTTTTCCGTTGCCGGATCCGTTTCCACGGCCTACCCTATTTTTAGGTTTGTTCACCCTATTATTGGGGTTAATATCGAAATCTTGTGTATCTTTTTCAACAGTCTTTTTTTCCGCCATTTTATTTACTCTCCACAATCTCTACCATGTGTGAAATCTTTTTTATCATTCCACGGATACAATCGTTATCCGGCCTTTCAATAACTTGATTTAGTTTTCTAAAACCAAGAGAACTTACAATTTTTTTATGTTTGCCGATTGCCGCAATCGTACTTTTAACTAATTTAATTTTTATACTTTTCTTAGCCATATTTTAATCCTTTAATCCCAGATTTCCATAAGTTCTTTTCCACGTCTTTTTGCTATATCAGCAGGATTCATTAAATTGCTTAACCCGTTAAACGTTGCTTTTACTACATTCAAAGGATTTCGTGAACCCTGAACTTTTGTTAATATATTACTAATGCCTGCATTCTCTAAAACAGATCTAACTGAAGCACCGGCAATAATACCAGTACCTTCAGATGCCGGTTTCATCCATACTTTAGTACTTCCAAAACGGCCAACAGTTTCATGAGGGATAGTGCCTTTTTTTGTATGAACTTTAACCATTTCTTTTTTGGCATTCTCAATTCCTTTTTTGATTGCATCTGGAACTTCGTTTGCTTTTCCAAATCCAATTCCTATACAATGCTCATCTTTATCACCAACAACCATCATTGCGTTAAAAGAAAATCTACGTCCGCCTTTTACTACTTTTGCAACACGGTTTAATACAACGAGCTGCTCGTTTAAGTTCAATATATCTGAATCTACTTTTTTGCCTTTACTTTTCTTTTTCATCTCTACTTATCCCTATTAAAATTTAAGTCCGGCTTCTCTGCAAGCATCTGCAAGAGCTTTTATCTTACCGTGATATACATATCCGTTTCTATCAAAAACAACTGTTTTTATTTTCTGATCCTTAGCTTTTTTAGCCAGTAATTCTCCAACTGCTTTTGCGCTTTCAAGATTGCAGCCTTGTTTCCCTGTATATTCTTTATCAACAGTAGACGCTGAACATAGTGTAACACCTTTTTCATCATCAATAAGCTGCGCATAAATATGCTTTAAGCTTTTTGATACAGTCAAACGCGGCCTATTATTAGTTCCACTTATTGTATTTCTTATACTTTGCTTTCTTCGTACTCTTCTATCTTTCTTTGATACTGCCATATTTTATACTCCAGTTTTACCGGCTTTTCGTCTGATTATTTCGGTTTCATATCTAATACCTTTGCCTTTATAAGGCTCAGGCGGTCTTAATTCTCTAATATTAGCAGCTACCTGTCCAAGTAATTGCTTGTCATGACTTTCAAGGGTTATTCTATTATTTCCTTCAACACTACATGTTACACCCTTAGGGATAGGAAAATCTATAGGATGAGAATATCCCAATTGAAGATTTAAGTTATTACCTTGAGCATTTGCTCTATATCCGGTTCCGTTAATTAATAATACTTTTTTATACCCTTCGCTTACTCCGATAACCATATTTCTGATTAATCTTTGATATAAACCGTGCATTGCGCGAATCTTCTTTTCTTCTGATAATTTATCTACTTTAACAGTATTATCTTTAATATCAATTGTGATTTTATCAGAATTGATAAATTGTTTTAGTTCGCCTTTGTTGCCTTTAACGTAAACTTCGCTGTCTTTAAACGTTACAGTTACTCCGGTCGGTATATTTATAATCTGTTTTCCTACTCGTGACATTTTATTCTTTCTCCGTGTTCTATATTACCATACATAGCAAAGCACTTCTCCGCCAACCTTTTGCTGACGCGCTTTACTTCCTGTTATCACTCCGTTTGAAGTTGAAATAATAGTTACTGCTAATCCGTTAAAAAATCTTGGGATTTCAGTTGAACCTTTATAAATCCTTCGTCCGGGTTTTGAAACTCTTTTCACTCCCTGTAGAACAGGTGAGCCTTGGTCTAAATATTTTAAAAATATACGTATTACATTTCTTCCGTTATCTTCAACGAGTTTGAAATTTTTAACAAAACCTTCGTTTTTCAAAATTTTCACTATTTCGACTTTTAACTTGGAAATAGGTATATCTACTTTTTCATGCGCGGCTTTTGACGCATTTGAAATTTTACTTAACATATCTGCAATAGGATCGCTTACACTCATCTAATATACCTCTTTTTACCAGCTTGATTTTGTTACACCGGGAATTACACCTTGAGAAGCGTATTCTCTAAAGCAAATTCTACACATACCAAATCTTCGTAAGTAACCTCTTGAACGGCCACAAGTCCCGCATCGATTATATTCCCGTGTTTTATATTTTTGTTTTCTATTAGCTTTCGCTATTAAAGATTTTTTAGCCATACTTAAAATATCTCCTTATTTCTTAAAGGGCATGCCGAATGATTTTAAAAGCGCCCTGGCATCATCATCACTTTGTGCTGATGTTACAAAAGAAATATCCATGCCGAATACTCTTTCAACTTTATCAAAGTCAATTTCAGGAAAAATTATGTGTTCTTTTACACCTAAATTGTAATTTCCACGTCCGTCAAAAGACTTAGGATTTATACCACGGAAGTCTCTTACCCGCGGCAAAGCTACATTTACAAATCTATCTAAAAATTCATACATTACAGGGCCGCGGAGTGTTACTTTTACTCCAATTGGTATATTTTCCCGGAGTTTAAAGTTAGACACCGCTTTTTTCGATTTAGTTTTAACAGCTTGTTGTCCTGTTATTATTGATAAATCTTTTAACGCTGCGTCTAATAAATTTTTATTCGTTATTGCGTCTCCAACACCCATGTTAATAACTATTTTCTGTAACTTAGGTACTTCCATGTTATTGGCTTTACCAAGTTCTTTTTTTAATCCGGGTAATATTTCCTTCCAGTATTTTTCTCTTAACCGTGACATTATTTATTCCATTTCCTTCTAATTATTTTTATACAACAGCATCGCTATCATTAATTTCTTTGTCTTTAGCTTTCTCTTTAGACTTAGATTTTTTAGTGCTTTCTGTTTTATCTTTTAATATAGCACCGCTCTTTTTTGCATAGCGGACTTTTTTTCCGTTTTCTATTTTATAGCCAATTCTAGTCGGCTTTCCGGTTTTCGGGTCTGCAAGCATTACGTTGCTTAAAGGGATAACCGCGGGTAATTCCACTATCTCAGGCTTTCTTTGCTGGTCTCTTGAGCGCTTATGCTTTTTAACCATGTTAAGGCCTTGAATAATTACACCGTTTTTCTTGCGGTTAATTTTATCTATTTTTCCCTTTTTACCTCTTTCTTTACCGGAGATAACTATAACTTCATCACCTTTTTTGAGTTTAGTTTTTACATCAAACTTATTTACAATTTTATTCTTTTTCATAATTTCCTCACTGATTTCCTATACAACCTCAGGTGATAGAGAGATAATTTTCATGAAATCTTTTTCTCTTAATTCTCTGGCTACAGGGCCAAAAATCCTCGTACCCCGGGGATTATTTTGTTTATCTATCAATACAACTGCATTATTATCAAATTTTATATAGCTTCCGTCTTTTCTGCGGATTTCTTTTCTCGTTCTAACTATTACAGCCTGACAAACCTCTTTTTTCTTAACATTGGCATTTGGTAAAGCTTCTTTTACAGAGATAATAATTACATCTCCGATTGAGGCATATTTCCTTTTTGAACCGCCAATAATTTTTATACATTGTACTTTTTTTGCTCCGCTGTTGTCAGCTACATCAAGCATTGTTTCTGCCTGTATCATTGCTTTTACCCTTTTACGTTTATAATACCTTAGCTTCTGTTATAACATTAGTTAACCGCCAGCGCTTCTCTTTTGAAAGCGGCCTGCATTCTGTGATTTCAACGAAATCTCCTGTTTTACATTTGTTTTCTTCATCGTGCGCTTTATATTTCTTTTTACTCTTAATGTACTTTTTATATAAAGGATGCAGAACTTTAGTTTCTACTGCAACCACTATTGTTTTATCCATTTTATCAGAAACAACCGTTCCAGTTAATTTCTTCTTATGAGGTTTATTTTGCACCTTTAACTCCTACATATTTGTTTTCTTCAGTACGTATTCCTAATTCCATTTCCCTTAGCATTGTTTTAATTCTTGCAATATCTTTACGCAAATGAGTTTTAACTGAAGGGTCATCTACCGCACTTAAAACAAAATCAAAACGTATTTCTCTTAGTTCTTTCATTTTATCATCGAGCAATTTTTCAAGTTCTTTTTTGCCCATTTCTTCATAATCGTATTTCTTTTTCATATCTAAATCCTATACAT
>CALGPD010000482.1 GCA_937960625.1 uncultured Spirochaetia bacterium
AAAGGACGACAGCTTTATTTATACACTCAAATTCCTTTTGATATGATATATCCTTTTTTATTTGCAACGGGTTATTTATTGCTTATAATATGTTTTCTTAGAAAAATATTTAAAAGTATTCATAAACTGAGATAGCTTGGCTTGTTGGCGGTTTTGGCAGGAATATTTGACTATCTTGAAAAGATTTTTGTTTCTATAATGTTGATTGTTTTCCCGGATTTTAACCTTGTTTTAGCTAAGTTTGCACGCGTTTTTACAATATCTAAAAAGTATTTTTTCAATGTTTACTTTATCATTGCTCATTGTTTTAATTATTTGGTTTTTAATTTTTTTGATAGTTAAAAAAAGAAAACAAGTTCAATCTTGACCGTGATAATTTTTATATCAATTGTCCTTGATTTTGAAATGCACAATTAGGTGAATTTAACAATACCGCAATTTTTTAGCATTCAAATTTTAAATTAAATTATTTATTTTTGTATTTACTGATAAAGAAATATTTTAGGAGGAGAATAATGAAAAATATTTATACAAGAATCTTTTTAATAACCCTATTTAGTCTTTCTCTATTTAAATGCGGAGGGACAAAAGCCTCCGTGTATTCAATAAAAGACAGCCCGATTGTTTTAAAACAAATCGGAAGGGTGAGTACAGGTTTGTTTGATGAAAGTGCTGCGGAAATCCCTGCATATTGTGTTAAAACCAAAACATTATTTGTAGTAAACGCAAAACGCGGAGTGGATGTAATTGACTTAAATAATCCAGGTTCTCCAAAATTTATTAAAACTATAAGTGTTAAGAGATGGGGAACAGGAGTTAATAGTGTTGATGCTAAAAAAGGTTTTGTTGTTTTTGCAGTTGAAATTAAAGATAAAAATAAAACCAACAAAAGGGGCAAGGTTGTTTTTTTAACTCCCGGAGGTAAATTTATCAAATCACTTCTAGTCGGATATTTGCCTGATATGGTTAAAATATCACCTGACGGAAACTGGGTTTTAGTGGCAAACGAGGGAGAGCCGAATAAAGACTATAGTTTTGACCCGGAAGGTTCTGTTTCAATAATTGATATCTCTAATGGAGTTAAAAATTTAACCCAAAGCAACGTTTATGAAGTTAGTTTTCGTTCATTTAATTCACAAAAACAAATGTTATTGTCGAGAGGAATAAGAATCAGCGGTCCGAAAAATACTACAGTTGCTCAGGATTTAGAGCCTGAGTATATCGCGATTTCTGATGATTCCAGAACAGCTTATGTTTCACTTCAAGAAAATAATGCAATTGCAGTAATTGATATTCGGGGTAAACGTATCAGAAGATTGCTGCCGTTAGGTTATAAAAATCATAACCGTACAGGCAATGAGATAGATATAAATGATAAAGATAAAAAAGCATTTATCAGAAAAGAACCTGTATGGGGACTTTATATGCCGGATAGTATTGCCAGCTATACCGTAAATGGCCGGCAATATATAATTACAGCAAATGAAGGCGACGGCAGGGATTATAAAGGATATACTGATGAGAAAAAGCTTAAAAAAGTTAAGTTAAGTAAAAAACATTTTTCTTCAAAGTTTATTAAAAGAGCTAAGAAACTTAAAGTCAAGATTATAAAAGATATGGGTGATAGTAATAAAGATGGAGTTTATGAAAAAATCTATATTTATGGATCCCGTTCTTTTTCAATATACAATTCTACGGGAAGACAAACATATGACAGCGGTTCTGATTTTGAAAAGATTACAGCTAAAGTTTTTCCAAAAAACTTTAATGCTTCAAATGATAAAAATAAAATAGATAATAGGTCTGATAATAAAGGCCCTGAACCTGAAGGCCTTGCCATTGGCAAAATCAATGGAAGGTTTTATGCATTTATTGGTTTAGAACGTATCGGCGGATTTATGGTATATGATGTTACAAATCCGAATAATGCAAAATTTTTAACTTATATCTGTAACAGAAATTTTGGGGCTAAACCTAAAACCGGCAATGCCGGTGATTTAGGGCCTGAAGGTTTTCTTTTTATAAGTGCTGATAAAAGCCCGAATAAAAAACCTTTACTAATTGTTGCTAATGAAGTTAGTGGTACAACAACAATTTA
>CALGPD010000483.1 GCA_937960625.1 uncultured Spirochaetia bacterium
AAACATATAATAATCCAAAAGAGTAATATTCAAGCGCATATGGTTGAAGAGTTAATTTTAGGTATTAACCATGCAAGGCTTGGCAGCATGATGGCTGAATATTGGAATTTCCCTAAAAATCTTGTTAAATCTATTGAATACCATCATATTCCCGGATTTGCGGATGAAAAATTAGCGCCCGGTGTTTACAGCATTTATCTTGCAAATTCTCTTACTGAAATTGAAAGAGGAATTGCAACTTACAAAAACTTAAATAAAGAGGTTCTTGAATTTTTTAATATTTTCAACGCAGAAGACCTTGACCAACTTCATAAAAAAATTGCCTCAAAACTTGAAATAAGGCTTGAGGAACACGCGCAAAAAAAATGAAAGAGATTTATAGATGCTTGATAAAGATGATCTTAAAAAAGTTCTTGTAGAGGTAGCTGCAAGAGCTCATAGTGAAGAAATATCCGAAATCGTTAAATCAGCCACTCTTGATTTAGACGCAAGAAAACTTATGGATACCATGATTAATCTTCACCGAAGAGTTCTCGAAGAAATGGGATATGACGGTGTTGACGGTTTGCTTGACTGTATGGAAGCCATAGATAATTATATGAACGATGATGAAATAACCGTTTTAGTAAGTGAAATCCATAAAAAGTTCGGACAGCAATAATTTTTAAAAATATTATAGAAAAAAGACAATATATTTATTATTTTTACTTATTCAAAACAAAATGACAGGTATGATTAATGAATGGTATGATAACAGCTATAGGCCACTTTTTACCGGAAAAAGTACTATCTAATTCCGATCTTGAGAAAATTCTCGATACAACCGACGAATGGATATATACACGTTCCGGAATTAAAGAAAGACGTATTTCAACTCAAGAACAACCAACAAGTGTATTAGCGATTAATGCATTTAAAAACATGCAGGAAAACTTTGATGTGGACCCGGAAGAAATCGATTTAGTAATATTGGGAACTTTATCACCTGACTATGTATTTCCGTCTACATCGTGTAAAGTGCAAAAAGCTATAGGAGCAAAAAACGCGGCGGCATTCGATGTAATGGCAGCGTGTTCATCTTTTATTTAGTCACTTGAAGTTGCAAACAATTTTATTAAATCAGGCGTGTATAAAAAGGTACTCGTTTTCGGTGCTGACAATACAACAGCATTTATAAACTTTGATGACAGGTCAACTGCAATTTTATTCGGTGACGGCGCAGGCTGCGCTTTGGTTGAGCCTTCTGAGGAATACGGTGTTATTGATTCGATATTAAAAGCTGACGGTTCAGGGCTTGAACATCTTTACATCCCTGCCGGCGGTTCATGTATAAGGGCATCTCATGAAACAGTTGATAAAAAACTTCATTATTTTGTTCAAAACGGCAAAGAAGTATTTAAAGCAGCAGTAAAGGGGATGGCAAATGTAAGCCTTGAAATATTAACAAAAAACGGTTTTACCGGAGAAGATATAAGATGGCTTATACCCCACCAAGCTAATATCCGAATAATAGACGCAACGGCTAAAAAATGTAAAATTCCTGATGAACGTGTTTACAAAAAAATCGAATACATTGGAAACACTTGCGCGGGTACTATCCCCGTTTGTTTAAGTTCAGGGTATCAGGAAGGAAAATTTGATAAAGGTGACTTACTTTTATTAGCAGCTTTCGGCGGTGGATTTGCATGGGGTTCAAACCTAATACGCTGGGCAATACCCAAACCCAAATAATAGTTTGTAAATAATTAATTTTTTGCAAAACAAGATATTAATTCGTTGATTATTTTAATTTTGTAAATTGAATTTACTTTATTTTTTCTATCTTGAAATAATGTGCATTCTCACTTTGACTTTTGCCCTGCGCCTTCTATTTAGGCTGCGCCATCTATAAATTTTGCGCCATCCTCTTCTAGTAAAAACGTTTTTATAATCAATTCTGCCGTAACTTCCGCGGAAAGTTAAAAAGTAATCAGTATTTGCTCTTCTGTTGCCAATGCTGTTAATATAATGCGGCCCGCCGCGTTCATTATCATCGTAAGTAGAATCAATATCAATCCAGCCGATTTTTGGGAAGTAAACCTGATTCCATGTATGCGGCGAATTTGTATATATGTTCTGCCCTCCAATGGCTCTTGAAGGAACGCCGGCAATCCTAAGCAATGCTGCAAAAAGCACTGTATGATAATAGCAACGTCCGTATCTAAATTTTATAATATCACTTGCTTTAACCAATTTACCGCTTGGACGTCCGTCTTTTATAATTATATCATTACTTAAATTTCTCACTGCAATTATTTTATCAACCAGAGAATAATTCTTAATTTTGTTTTTTATTTTTCTAAAAACGTTCTTCACAGTAATATTATCATAATCAAAACAATACGTTGGTTTTAGATACAAAGATTTTATCCTATCAGGTATATGAGCAGGATTTAAATAATAATTTGTATCCAGTGTGTACACTATCTTGGGATATAGAATTTGATAATTAATAGTTATCTGCCTAAGACTATATGAACGGAAAAACTTAAAATACATCCAGTTATTACCAAATTCATCTTTAATAGTATTTAGGGGCTTAGGATAAACACTAATATTGCTAATAGATCGGTATCTCTCTCCCTTTGGTGTGGGCAGCCACAACCTTAACTCATATGGATTTCTATTCCTATTAACAGCGGAATAAGTAACCTTAACGTTTTTCTTCCTAAACCTGCCAAGTATTAAATTTTCCCGTTCTTTCACATAAAAGGAATAAACCACTGCCCGGCCTTTTGTTCTATGTAATAAAAACAATGTGTTATTATCATTTGACAATCCCCAAACCGATAAGGCAAAAAACTGCATTGTTTTACTTTTTAAAGTATTGACATCAGTTATGATTAACCAATTTTTTGAATACTTATTTTTCTTGCTCTGATAAGCATAAAGTTTGCCTTTGAAAAAAGTCAGACTCTTTATTGTTTTGGGAACAGAATATATTTTATTATAGCTGCTGGTTTTAATATTAAAGCTATATACTATGGAAATGCCGTTTCCCCTTGATGAAAAATAAAATTTATCACGGTTTTTTGCAAATCCGTATAAACTACCGAAGGATTTATTTCTATTAACAGTTAACAATGTTCTTCCTGAAAGATCAATTCTTCTAATGAAAGCGTTTCGTCTTCTGCTTAATACCCACAACGAGTTACGCGCTGCAACTAAAGCCGCTGCCCTAAATTTCCCAATATAAAAAATACCAGTTCTTCTGCCTGTGTGCCTGTTATATTTTATAATTGCATCAGTTTTGCCCCTGTAAAACATGCATAGAACGAAAACATATTTTTCCGTAACCGCGGTATCCATAATGTATTTACGCAATGGTTCTGTTTTAATATATGTAAAATCAATATTTTTCATTTTTGTATAAGAATTTGAAGTTAAAAACATAGTTAAAGAAAAGATTGATATGAATATTTTACGCATAATATACTCCGGCATTTTACTATTAATTTATAATAATAAATTAATAGTAAAAAATAAAACAATTATTATGATTATATAAAATAAAGATAGGCTGTTTTTAAATAAATCAACGT
>CALGPD010000484.1 GCA_937960625.1 uncultured Spirochaetia bacterium
GGTTTACCTATTCCGCATGGAAGAACCAAAGGAAAACTCGTTCCTGTTGGAATGTAATTTTAGTTAAGTTTATATATTAAGCCATAAGGTGAAAACATGGGATTTTACTTTATGGCTTTTTTATTATATATAACGTTAATATTAGTGTAAGTTTATTTTATGTTTTTTACTTGTATTTTATGGCATATATTGCTAATTTTTGATAAATCATATCGGTTTAATAAAACTTAATATAGGGATAAGTTTTGAAATATTTCGCAACAGAAGAGCACAAAAACTGGTTTTTAGCATGTGCTCTTTCAAAAAACAGTATTCAAGAATTATTTAAATTAATCACTCAAGAAGTTAGTAAAAGTTTTACTATGGATAATTTAAATATAATGTTTTTAGACGAAGCAAAAACCGGTTTAATAGTTGAATGGGCTAAATATTCTAAAGAATATCAAGCTCTTGAAAAAACAAACTTAAACAACCGACACCCTATATTTGAAGATTCGGAATTCAGGCAATGTATAGAAGAAAATAAAACCATTAGACTTTACAAAAGCGATATTATAAAAGACAATTATATAAAATACGTTTTTGATGTTAGAAACGTTGAAACTGCTTGTCTGTTTCCTCTTTCAGATAATAAAACTATTGGCCTTATATTTATTTATAACTGGAATGATGAAATTGATAACGGCTGTATTGAATTAATTAAATATCTTATTTCATTATTATATGATCATATTAAACAAGTTTATGATTATAAAGTTTTAAAAAGTAAACAGGATGCGATTAATTTTTTATTTAACAGAAATATTGAAGTCATACGCATTGCAGAGCGGATAAACAATCTTACTTCTAAAGACCAGATTTATTCTAATATTTTAAAAGAAATTTTCAAAATCTATAATTTTAATTTCGGCGCTATTTTAATTGAGAATTCAGGTTTTATTGAATATGTTTCAGGCTTTAGTTCGGAAGATGAGTATAGTCAAAGCGTTTTTAAGGATTTAAATTTATATTTAATGGATATTAAAGGATATAATATCCATCCGCCTGACGGTTCAACTTCTGTAGCGTATCAAACTAATTCGCATTTCGCTTTTGAGAGAATCCCTGATTATCTTCACCTGAAAATGACTGAAAAAGACAGGACATATCTTGAAATTTCCAGATCTCCAAAAACTCTCGTTGTTATGCCCATATTAAGAAAAAATAAACCCGTAGGTATTGTGCATTTATTAAGTATTGTGGATTTTTTAAGTTTATCTCCTGATGATATAAATATGATTAAACTATTATGTTCATTTATCGGAACTGCAATTAGTAATTCAGAATTATATTCAGTTGTCGAAGAACAAAAAAACCGTTTGCAAAATGATTTAAAACTAGCAAAAAAAATTCAGGAATCAATTATTAAAATCCCGGAATTTAAAGATGATATAACCGTTGCCTCCAGATATATTGCTATGGAAGGGGTAGGCGGGGATTTATTTGATGTACGCCAAATCTGTGATAATAAATATTCATTAATGATTTCCGATGTATCAGGCCATGGAGTGCCTGCTGCTCTGATTACTTCGTTAGCTAAAACGAGTTTTATCAATCATACAACAAAAGAAAAATCTACAGCAAAAATTTGTTCGGAAATAAACACGGATTTAATCGAGTTAATCGGAAATACCAATCATTATTTAACCGCATTTTTCTGCATACTTGATGTTAACGATATGTGTTTGCATTATACTAATTGCGGGCATCAACTTCCTGTTTTGTATCAAAGTAAAACCGGTACGCTAAAAACTCTTGATTCAAACGGTTATTATTTAGGCCTGCTTGACGTGAATGAATATGAAACGAAAAAGATTAAAGTAAATTATAATGATAAAATTTTATTTTTCACTGACGGCATAACTGAGGGGCGTAATGATCAAAATGAAATGTATTCTGTAGAAAAACTACATGAAACTTTTAAAAAAGCCGCGCGCATGTCCCCGGATGAAATTATTATTGAGCTATTTAATGATTTTTATTCGTTCTGCGGAGAAGAAAACCCAAATGATGATATTGCAGTTATGGTTATTCAAATAGGCGGCCGCGAGTAATTTAATTAACTTTTTATTGTATTTTAATAAGGAATATGAAAGCAAAATAAAACCGGCTTTAAGCAAGAGTTTTCGGTTTAACATGTAGAACGTATTGAAACGTGAAATTCGATTTAATAAAATGGAGCAAATTCTAAAAGTTTTATGTTATTGTTAGAGTTTATATAATAAAAAAGTCTTGTTTAATAGTATAACCATATGGATTGCTTCGCTGTCACTCGCAGGAGATTTTGCCCAAAGGTATTTTTTCTTTAAATGGCAGAAGCCCACGTCATTGCGAGGAGCGTAAGCGACGAAGCAATCTCGTTTAAAATAAATTTGATAGTATTTGTATTTTTTGCCCACAGTTACACACATGAGTCATTCAGATAGAAAAAGTTTTTTTAAAGCAAGCATACCCGTTTTCAAGTCAACCGCTTTCTTTAATCCATCCTTATTGAATCCCTCTTCATCTGTGGGCAGATTCTTCTTTCTTTCCCACTGATTCAGGAGATTCACTCGGGATAGAACAAGCGGTAACGATAAGCCGGGGGATTTAAAAACAAACGAATATTCAAAATCATTAATAGAGGTTTCCAGTCAAACAATTTCTTTACAATATGCTTTATGAATCCGGCTTCATCTGGGGCAATTTCCTTTTTAAATATCCATCTATTAACGAAAAAGCCCGGACAATTTTGCCCGGGCTTTCTTTATTCAGTGAATATAGTTTTTATTATGGTTGCACATCAGTCCATGTATCGGATCCTTCTGCTTTATATAGGGTAAATGATGTGACATAACCGTATTTAGCTCCATATTGTACATATTCGGTAGCACTAATTCTTTGTGCAACATAGTGGCCTGTAGCCGTTGCTGTTGCTTCCTCATATGTTGGAGGAGTTGTGCTGTTTTTAGTAAACGTTGCGGTAACTTCGCTGCTTGTACCGTATTGATTGGTAGCTCTTACTGTGATGGTTGTAGTTTCAGTAAAAGTTAACGCTGAAGAGTATGTCTGCCAGCTTCCTGTTCCAATTTTATATTCAATGGTGTCAGGTGAATTAGTCGCACTGATAGTTACTGTTTGGCTTGTTTCAAAAGTAGCGCCATTTGGAGAAATTGATACAACCGGTGCATCGCCTACCGGCGCACCTGGTTCTTCATCAGTCCATGTATCTGAACCTTCAACTTTGTAAAGAGTTACGTTTGCAGAATAACCGTATTTTTGTCCAAGTGCTAAGTATTGTGAACTGTCGATTCTGCTAGCTAGATAATGATCTGTTACTGTTCCTGTAGCGATTTCATACGGAGGAGTAGTTGATTTAGTAAAAGTTACAGTTTTAAGTTCACTTGTTCCGTATTGATTTGTTGCTTTAGCAACTACTGTACAGCTGTCTGTTATTGTGAAAGCTGCTGAGTATGTTTGCCAGCTTCCGTCATCTATTTTATACTGAATTGTATCAGGATTATTCGTTGCTGATATTGTTACGCTTTGGCTATCATAGAACTCGCCGCCGCCTGGAGCAACTGTTACTACAGGTGGTTCCTCTACTGGTTCAGGAGGATTCATTGCTGCATTAGCTTTTTGAAGTATTGGAAGAATACCTTGATCAAATACAGTTTGGTCTTTAATAACCTGTTCGTGTCCTATAAGTGATGTTCCAACACTAAATCCGATGTTTAAATCCGCTCCTTGTAAATATCCAGTATCAGCTAATTGAGCGTCAACAAAGTCTCCGGTAGCTGTTATACCGGCGTAATATATTCTTTTTGAACCGTCATCTTTAGATGAAGTAGCTTTAAAAGTACCTCCATTATAGGTTCTACTGTTAGGTAAGCTATTATTTATACCCTGCATATCTGCGGTTGAAGTAGCTCCGTATGGTGTATCATCATAAACACTGGTTCCGGGTATTTTATGTGTATTGGTTTCAAAAGTTGATCCGGTTTTAAACTCGCCCACGGAATAAAGGCCTAAACCGTAGTTTGCGCCTGCTACTGTAATTAAAGCAGCAATTTTATCAAACCGTGTTTTGCTTGCGTCAAAGCTTCCTGAGCTTGTTAAACCGAGCATATACGCTCTAATCATTCCTGCTCCTAATGAGTGGCCGATTAAAACGACTTTTTCAACGCCTAAATATTCAATAACCGCGTCAACAAAAATGCGGACATCTTCAATGTTGTTTTGGTGAGGGCTGTTCATATCCGCTGATGAATTATCAGCGCCTAAATAAGAAACTGCCCATATTTCAGAATCATTGTATCCGGCATTTTTTAACATGCTTTTCATGGTTGCCCAACCCCATTGTGAATGG
>CALGPD010000485.1 GCA_937960625.1 uncultured Spirochaetia bacterium
AGATATGGCTATGACGATTGGAGAGTGTTCACTCACAAAAGATATCGGCCTTGGGCACGTTCCTCCTGAGATTGTAAACAAAACGGGAAAATTAACAAAAGACGAGCAGCTTCTTATTCAGGAACACCCTTTGTATAGCGCATTATTGATAGCTCATTATCACGGAAATTATTTGCTGCTGCCGGTTGAAAATGCTTTAAGTCATCATGAAGATAAATTGGGCAAAGGTTATCCCAGAGGGATTGCATTAACAAGAATTGAAGTACACATTGTTAAATTTGCGGATACTTTTGATGCTTTAATTACAGCGAGGCCTTTTAGGAATTATTTTAAATTGGATGACGCTTTCATGATATCAGAAGCAGAAATTAAATTAGGCAATCTGGATGAATCATTGCTTCCTTTAATTCGCTCATATCATATTAATTTTCAGACAATGTTTCAAAAACAAAATTAATTTTTCTCTATTTTAATAAATGCTTTTTTTTATTTTTATAAGCATCAAGAAAAGCTAAATTCAGAGCAAACTGCCGCATAAAATGTTTTGCTTGGCCGGTAAAACAAATAACTTTTTTTCCGTTGTGATAAGTAGTAAAAAATTTTATTTCTTTCCAATTATCTAATATATTATATAAGTTTTATATTATAGATTTTTTCGCTTTATATTATTTTTGTTATTTCTGTTTGAGTAAAATTGAACGAAGATAATTAAATATAATACCAGATATAATGTTTTTTTCATATTTATTCAATAAGTTATTATGCAATGGTATCAGTAAAAATTAACACAATAACTAAAAGTGCCGCATAATTAATTATAAAATTTCAATCAAAATTATAGCAATATCGTCAGTGAAATCTTTTTTATTATTGGCTGATTTTGCCTCTTCAACGAGTTGGTTTAGAAAATCATTTCCCTTTAGTTTTTTATGTTTAAGCACAATTTTTTCCAACTTTTTGTAAGTAACAGATAAATCGTTATAATTATCATCGTGAATGTTTTGGAAATTATCGAGAAAACCGTCAGTAAATAGAATGAGTTTATCCCGGTTTTCCAGTTTCAAGGTTTTAGTTTCAAATTGTTGATCGTCGTCAATAAATAACCCGATGAAATTCGAGGGAAGTTTTATTTGTTCGACTTTGTTTTTAACATTTTTTAAAATAAGTTGAGGCACATGTGCGGCATTTGAATATTTAAAAATTTTATTTTTTATATCTAAAACGCCGTAAATTGCTGTAAAATACTTATCTGATAATAAAGGCAGCATTCTTGCCTGCAATTTTTCAAAAAACTCTTGCGGTGATAATAATGTTTCTTTATCCATCTCAATATTGCTTTTTATCATTGATGTGATAAAAGCTGCTGAAACACCATGGCCTGATACATCGCTTAATAAAATTCCAAGATGATTTTCATCAATGTGAATATAGTCAAAAAAATCACCGCCAAGTTGTTCCATTGGGATATATTTGCTGAAAAAATTAAATCCTTCACAAACAGGTGATTTTTTAGGAAGAAGATTTTGTTGTATACTCCTTGCTAGTATTAAGTCATTTTCTATGATTTTATTTCTAAGTTCTAGTTCTTTCTCTTTTTTTGCTAGTTCTGTTGTATCAATTAGCATTATCATAATATTATCAACTTTAATTCCATAAAATATCGGAGTAGCCATTATTGTCAAGATATATTTTCTATTATCTGTATTTAACTTAAATTCAAACTTTTCTTCTTTTACTCCTATCCCTTCATAAACAGAACGGATAATTTCATCTAGTTTGTTATCTTTAATCACATCGAGTTCAAAAAAATTTCTATTAATCAGATCTTCTTCTTTTATATCTAAAATGTGTTCAAAGGAAGGGTTGACTTGTAAGAAATTACCTTCACTATTAATCGTTGCAATTGCAATAGGAGAAAACACTAATATCCTGTTTGTAAAATCCTTTTCTTTTTCTATTGCATTTTTATGTTCTTGAACTTTTTTATATAAAATTGAGTTGCGTATTGCTGCTGAAATATGTGTTGAATAAATGTGTAAATTATTTATATCTTCGTCAGTTAAGTCCATTTTATTTTCATTAAAAGTATAAAAAGTTAAAACTCCAATTGGAGCCTTTTGTGCTGTTATTGGAATGTTAATAGTGCTGCGTATGCCCATAGTTATCATGGATTGTTTAACTGCATCATTGATTTTATCTATTCTGGAGTCATTCACATAAGTTACTCTATTTTGATTAAAGGTCGTTGCTATTAAATTGGAATTACTTTTTAACGGGACACCCTGACTTTTAATTAAATCTATATAGCTGTTTCCCAAAGTATCAATTTTTATATATAGAATATCGAGTTTATCCTCTTGATTTTCATTTTTAATGCTGATAACGTGGCCTTCAAACCGGTATCTGTCCGTCAAATAATCGATTATGTAATTTAGAATTTCTATTAAATCTAAACTTGAATTAATTTTTTTATTGAACTCATTAATTTTTTCAAGTTCCCGTTTTTTTTCCATTGCAAGCCTTGAGTAAAACGAGCCTTTAAACGCTGTTGCTATTTGACTTAAAAAGCCTTTAATATGACTTATATCAATTTTTTCGAGTTCAATTTGTGAATGATGAGAAGTTAAGGCAATTACTCCGAAAACCTCGTTGGCGCTGGCAAGAGGAATAAAAAAGCAGCTCTTTATTTTAAAATATTCAATAATTTCCCTGTCAATGTCATTGTCGGGAGAAACATTATTAGAATCTTTAATGAATAATTCCTTATTGTTGGTTATAACACTGTTTATAAAACTATTACTGTCATTTAGAGGATAAAACTTATTTATAAAAGCCATGATTTTTTCATCAATGTTAAAAGGAATATTCAATGAGTAAAATTTATAAATATCTCTTTCGTTATCTACAACGGTTAAGAAAAATCCTTCAAAAGCGTACAAATCTTTAAGTTCATCCATGATAAAATTTAAGATTTCATCAAAGCTTTGAGTATCATTGATTTTTTTTATTACCCGGTAAACTTTTTCAACCTCACGATTTTTTTTATCTAAAGTTGTATAAAAATACGCATTCCTAAAAACAGTGGCTATTTGGTCAAAAAAGTTTTTAATAATACTGATATCATCATGAGAAAATTTTAAGGTGTTTTTATGGCCATATATTGCTATTACTCCGAACACTTCATCATCGCCGCCGAAGGGAATCACTAAAACGCTTCGGATTTTTAACAAATCTGATGCTTTTTTATTTAAGTTGTCTTGAATTTTTATTTTATTAACATCAGCAAAATAAAAATAACGGTTTTCCTTTATTGCTTGGGCTATTCTGCCGCCACTTGGATTAATTGGATATTCAGACTCAACTAATTTTTTCAGTTCCGGCGTAATATCAAAAGGAAAATAATAAGAATGATATTTATACGTTTGAGTTTCGTTGTCAACGAGTATTAATGTATAACCTTCAAAGGTATATAGTTTTCGTAATGAGCGGATTACAATATCAGTAGCTTTATTAAAATCCAATTCTGAAGAAATATCTGAAATCACTTCAAGTATATTCAACATTCGTTCATATTTACGCTCATTTTGAAAAGAACGTAAAACGAAAAGCTCTTCGTCGGATTTTTTTTCATTCAAGCATTCTTTATATAATGATTGATAATTTATTTTATCGAATAAGTTGTCAATCATTTGCCAGACAATTTTATTATTTTTACCGGAAATATTTTTGTTTTTATTGTTAATTAAAAGGAAAATATCATTCTTATCTTTTGTGGATTTAAAAACGTTAATATGCTGATCTATTTTTTCAAAATTAATTAGTTTATGTTTTATATCAATATTTTTAAGTTTATCTTTAATGTATTGTTTCTGTTCTTTGGTAAATTCTTTTTGAAAACCATTAGATATAAAAATTGAATCATTTGGAACGTAATATACAAATTTTTTATAGCCGCAAATTTCATGTAATTTTTTAAACAACGCAAGTATTAAATCTTTATCTTCAATTTCCACAACTATATTCCACTATATAAATAAAAAAATTGCAATGATTTTAATAATTTTTAAATGTTTATTGTCCTGTAAATATATCCAAAGGCGGTTTATATGGTATGGAAAAATAAAATTTACTTCCTTGACCCAGTTCACTTTCTATCCAAATTTTTCCGTTAATATTTTCAACGAGTTTTTTACAAATAGACAAACCCAAGCCTACACCTTGATAGCGTCTTTTGTTGGTATTTGAATCAGCTTGCTTAAAAGTATGAAATATTTGTTCCTGATCTTCAGGTTTTATTCCTATTCCTGTATCTGACACACAGAATAAATAACAGTCATCTTCTCTTGTTAAAGTAACTTTTATTTCTCCTTGGTCAGTGAATTTAATTGCGTTTGCAATGAGATTAAAAAGAATATGATTAATTCTGATTTCATCAGAAAAAATATTATCTTCACATTTTATATCTATATTAAAATTTAAACTTGCGTTTTCAAGTTTATCAGTAAACATTATATAAATATCTTCAATAATATTCCTAATATTCAATTCTTTAAATATAATTTCTTTTTTTATACCTGATTCAATTACCGAAAGTTCAAGCAAGTTGGAAAGCATTCTATTCAATCTTTGCGCTGATTTATATACATATTCTGAATTGCGCTTTATCTTATCTTTTAAAGTATTAAACTCTTCTGTTTTTATATAATTTAAAGTAAGGTTGGAAAAACCTAAAATACCGGTAAGAGGCGTCCTGATTTCATGACTCATTAAATCGAGAAATTCCTTTTTTAATCTATTAGTTTCTTCTGATTTTTCAAGAGCAACGCTTAGTTTTTCAATAAGTTTGACATTTTCATCTTGAATTTTAACCTGTTCTGTTATGTCAATAGCAATATTTACAAGGCCGTCGGGTACACCGTCTTCATCCAGAAGAACTTTAGAATATAAGGAGATATTTTTATCTTTTCCGAATTTGTTTTTTACTTTTAATCGTAAATCATTTACTTGTTTTCCATATATAACTTCATTCCTAATACTATCTACGTATTGTTTATATTCTTTGTCCGGATATAAAAAATTTAAAATATTTTTGTTATTAATAACTTCACTTTGTGTATATCCGAGGATTTTTTCAGCCCCTTTATTCCAAAATATAAACTCATTTTTGCAATTTAATACTGTAATTAAAACGCCTTCATTCTCTATAATAGAATTAAAAAATCTGTTCATGTTATATTTAACTTTTTCTGATTTTTTTTGTAATGTAATATCGGAAACAATTCCTTCTAAAAATTTAGGATTACCGCGTTTATCTTTACCAAGTACATTAATCTGGCTAAGCCACCGGCTTTTACCGGTTTTATCTATAATTTTAAACTCGTATTTTTCAGCACAAATACCGTTTGATAAATCATTATTTATATCAATAAAATAACTTTTAGAATCAGGATGCATTATTTCAAAGATTAATCCCGGATTATGGTAAAAGTCATCCGGCTCATACCCTGTTATTGAAAAACAAGCATCGCTTAAATATTCATATCTACCTTCATTTACAAGCCAACGGAAAACTAAAAGATTTGAATTATTTGCGAAATTAAAGAACAGATTTCTAATGTTTTTTAATTTATTATAAGATTTATTCTTAACAATTTTTATACGATAAAATATGAAAAATATAAATATTATTAAAATAATAATGAAGAAAATTATAGAATTAATATGTATTTGCCCTTTACTAAATATATAGTAAATATAAGATTTATCAGGATTAGTAATTTTATCAGAATATATTTTAGAATAAATGTTGTTGTGAATTTCATTATTATTTATAGTTTTGCAACTTAGTTTGACTGAAAATAAAAATATAAAAATCATACAATACAAGTATGTAAATAAATTTTTCATCAATAAACTATACAATAAAAAATCATATAATTCAATATATAATAATAGAAAATTAACTTTCTAATCTAAACGAGGTAAATCCATAAAAAATTATTTTAGAAAATATTTTTTATTTTTGTTTGCAATATTCAAAAGTTATGTTACAATAATAAAAATAACAACAACGAGGAATAAGTTAATGGCTACATACAAAGGTAATGAAGATTTACGGGGAATTGATGTTTGTGAGAAATTCTATAACGATGTATTGAAGGTTATCAACGAGAATGACGAAATAATTGTTGATTTTGAAAATATTAAATATATCTCTTCAACCGGTATAGGAAAATTAATGAAATTAAACGATGAATTGAAAAACCAGAATAAAACTGTAAAAGTTATTAATGTTTCCGGCGGAATGCGGAGAATTTTAACTCAAATCGACGCAATTGAATTATTAACGAATTTCGATTTCGGATAATATAATTAATCTCTATTTGAGTTGGATTCAATATATATATTTTGGATTATTTTAATAATTAGGATAACATTTGAAAAAAATTGCTATATTAATACTCGTTATTCTAGTTTATAATATAAAAACCAATTCCAAAACCATTCTAATCCCAGGAACAAAAACCAGCCTGAAAAAAATTCAATAGCAATTGACGGGATGGACAACGAGAAAACCATGCCTCTAAAAACCAAACACGACAATAAAGACGCTAAGAAAAATTACCCTTCCGTTGACATTAAAACCATAAAATTATTTAACCATGGAAAATATAATCGAATTATTGTGCATTTCTATAAAGGCTTTCCGTATAAATTTAAACTCGTTCATACTATTATTTTTTATCCTAAAAATAGAAATAAAAAAGTGATTTTCCAGTTTTTCAACCACAAATCTTTTATCACCCTAAAGCAGCGAACGCGGAGAAATTAAAGAATTACAAAAACGTAAACATTCAATCTTAACTTTCATACTTAATCTCGAATTCAAACAACGCGTTACACTTATGGCTTAAATACCTCCCAAACCTCCGCGTTCTCTTGTTAACTCTGCGTTAAATTCTTCCTCTCCAAAAACCGGCCGCCCTCTTTACTTAAAGGGGGCTTGTAAAAACCAACGTAAAATTGAATAAACCGG
>CALGPD010000486.1 GCA_937960625.1 uncultured Spirochaetia bacterium
CTTTTATAGTATCGGTTTCTTGTTTCACTTCGCCTTCGGGTACTTGCTTTTCTTTAGTTTTTTCACCAACAGGAATATTATCGATTATACTTTGTAAGAAATTATTCGCAATTGTCTTATGCTGCTCATAAACATTTGAAGTTCTATTTATAAGCATTTCTGCTGCCTTAACCTTACTATAACCTGAGATATCCAATTTAGTTATTGCATCCCCTAATGTTTCAACAATTGTTTTCTCTTTCTTTTGAGACGGAGATAAAACTGAAAATACAGACAAAAACGGATCATCTGTTATTGGAGTTTTAAAATTTACCGGTGTTATTGGTGAAAGATAAATTAACATTTCAACTGCTTTTTCAAACTCTGTTCTGTTATCCTGATATGTTAATAAACTTGCTATAAAATTGCCGGGAATAACTTTAGTAAGCATTTCATCATAGATATCAGGTAAAAAATTATACGAAACTTTTGTTAGTTTAGTAACATTGTTTAATACAATATCAACAATATCATCATTTATAGAACCGTCATTTAATTTAAAATCCTGAATGGTATTCTTAACGAGATAATCAACGATATAATCCATGGAAGTGTCCATAAACATATTCTTTAAAATATCAATTTGATAATTAGGTATCAAAGGATTCTTTTTAGCCTCGGATAACACGTTGCTTATATTTATTGTATAATTAAAGTAATTCAAAAAGAAAGATGCTTTTGCATTTTTAAAAAGCCCACCAAATATCTGATTATACTTTTCAAATGATTTATTATAGTTCAAGAACAAATCAACTGGAGAAATCTCTCCACCTTCCTTTTTCTTTTTATTATTAGGAATTTCATTTTCTGTAAAAACATCAATGCCGAAAATCTCTTTAGAAACTCCGGAAAAATAATCCGAATACATTTTAGAAATAGAATCTATAGTTTCAAGGACTTTTTGCGCCTCACTTTTATTTAACCAAAAATTGCTCATAAACCATTGCCTCGTATAAAAAATCAATTTGTTAATAATAACGTAATCATAAGTTAAATCATAGGATTTTACAAATAAAAATTGTTTTGAAAAATAAAATATGTTTCACATATAGTATTTAATACCGAATAATATAAATACAGTGTTAATATTAAACAGGTTATATATGAAAAAAATAATTTCGTACATTGTTGTTCTTACGTTATTAGTAATATCTGGATTTATATATTCTTATCAAGATATAAAACTCAGGAGCTACTATTTAAATGCAACGTTTGTCTATGGTTTTATAAATTCAGAAAACAGGCGGGCAACCGCAGTAATATACTTATCTGAAAACGGAACTTTTCAATACAGAGAGAGAGCAGGAAGAGGCACTACAATTTTTATAGGCAGATATAAAATTTTTAAAAACGTAATAACATTCATGAATAATAATAATTTAACAAGAACGTTTAAATACAATTTAAACAAGAAAGAATTAATCTTAAAAACGAATTTGGTTTTAAATAATAATGCAATATTATTCCATATTCAGCCGGCTGTCTCTCATACTAAAATAAAATACAAACGCGTTGCCTATAAAAAGATTATTGCAAAAAAACATAACCTAAAAACTGACACCTATTTTCTAAATATTAAAAACGATTTATACGCTTTCGTTTTCAATCCGGACGGTACATATGAATTCCGCGGGGTTATTCTAGGTAAAAAATACTCTATATTAAAAGGTAAATATAAGTTTCAATTCAGAAGATTAATAATTGAAGATAAAAAAGGAATAAAATTTATCTTTTATTACAAGGAAACAAAACAAAAATTAATATTAAAACTTTTGTCAAGAAAATTCCTTATGCCTTTCTCAATAAAAAACACAATGCTGAAATTCAAAAAAGTTAGATAAAGAATATAAAAATAATAACAAATATTTTTAATTAACTTTTCAAATAATATAAATATTCTTTTATTTTAATATATAAAGAATCGAGGTTAAAATGTCAAAAAAATGGGTTAAATTGGAAGAAATTTTAAAAGACGGTATTAAAGCAACTAAAGAAGCTTTTAATCAGGCAAAAACCAAAGCACAGGTAGGTTCAAAAAAAGTATCATTATACATGATTAAAAACCAGCTTAAAGAAAATCTCGCTGAACTCGGAGCAGTGGTTTACCGTTTAATGATAGAAGAAGAAAAACAAATCAAACTGGATAATAAAACTATCAATACGCTTTGCAATAACATAACGGAAAAGAAAAAAGAAATTCAAACTATCCAAGAACAGATTGAAGAATTGAAAGACGAATAATTATCAAGTAAATATAAAATACGCTATCAAACTTAACACAAAGATTGTTATAAGTACTACCCAGCGGGTAAAGTTTACATTAAAAATTAATGCTTTAGATGATAAAGAACGGTTATATTTTTTTAAATTTTCCCCGTTTATCCATTTTTCGAGAAAACCTGTAAAATATTTCAATAAATTATGAGAGAGTAATTCCCCCTGTTCCTCTGTGGCCAATGAGGGATAACCGAGCTGCCCCTGCCAGTTTTCAAATCTTTTAAAGGGATGATGCCGCATTTCAAACAATTTTAAAGGATAGTCTTTTGCGAGTTTATAAGCATTTTTAACGAGCCCGGGTTTTATCTTTAACATCAGGGAGGTTTCTATAAATCCGGCGTGCAAGTCCCGTTCAAATTTATACCACTCATCATCGGATAATTCCCTGCCCTTTGCAATTTCAGCAAAATCGCGCTTGGTAAACATATCGATTAAAATTTGCCCGAAAGGCGCTAAAGCGCTTATTTTTTTCCCTCTGCATAACTCACGGCAAGCTTGTTCAAGTGCAGCAATATGCTTAGGCCCTCCGTGAAGCGCGATAAATATAACGTATTTAAAACCGTCGCGGATTAAATTCCTCCCCATGCTTTTAGCGACGAGATAAACCGCCCGTGGCGATAAATCCATGGTACCGGGGAAACGAAAACAATCACTGCCTACGGGTATTCCGGGATAGACAATAGTATTAAAATCACTGAATTTCCCGGCAATTTGCTTCGCGCCCTGTTCGCAAAAATAAACCGAATTAAAAAAATCCACCCCCATAGGCAAATGAGGTCCATGCTCTTCTATAGGAGCAATGGGTACAAATATAATTGTTTTATCTCTATCAAACCCTGCAAAGTCAGGCCATGTTAATTCTTCATATTTATAAAATGGCATAAAAAACTTTCCGTTTATTTAGTTTTAAAAAATGGTAATTCCCAAAAAATATCAGGCAATTTTGGCAAACGCCAATACTTTCCCTCTTTGGTAAACTTTAACGTTTTACCGTTCTTAAATTTCGTATTTACTGTATTTCCAATAGCATTAAATTTGATTTTATTCTGGATAACTTTTTGAAAATCTGGAAATGTCATTTGATATTTTCCCACATTAATTTCATATGCAATAAAAAATAAATATTCCTGTGTCACTTTTATCACGTTTGGAGGTGGGGACAAATTAATCTGATTTATTAATTGATTGAAAATCAATTCATAAAAACGCAAATACTCCATTTTATATAATTGCAAACCGGAAACATTCAGCAATTTTGCGACTCTGACAAGATATGGAATATTTTTCCGGAGATTTTTCAAAATCTTTTCAATTTTATAACGGTCATTTTCATTATGGAAAAAAAACAATGTCGCAAAATTTTGGCTTTTCCATAAAAAACGTGCTTTGCGTAAGGCTATAATAAAATCAGTATAATTAAATAATCCGATTTCTCCTGATTTTGTATCCCTGAGCGTAGGCAGTCCCCTGCGTAAATATTCCAAAGCCTTTTTAATAATTCCATACATATCCCCGTCAAAATAAGGGTTTATTTTTTTTATTTCCGTATCAAGTTTAATTGCATATTTATGCGTTGTTAAAGCTCTTGAAATAGACTTTGCAAAAAGCCGGCGGGATATTTTATTCGTTGCTAATACTTTTTTTAAGTACGGCACTATTTCAATAGCCAGCTCATCCTGCTTTTGCGGCAATATCATCAAATACTGAGGAACGTTTTTTAAATCAGGCTGTTCTCCACGGTCTTTAACATATATATCATAGGCCTGTACAACGAGTTTAACAGAATCCTGCTCTGACATGCTTTTACAGGAAAACATGCTTAAGAGGAGTAAGAATATTAATAATATATTTTTTTTAGAAAATGCAAAATTATTTGTCATATTTTCAAATTATACAGTTTTAAAAGGATTTGTCAAATTATATAAAAAAAAGCACTATGAATAAAAATGTTTGACCGGAAATAATAAAATACGATAATTAAATATGAGCTTAATAAAAAAAATATTTATAATACTTTCAGCCTGCGCTTTTTCATCAATAATAAATGCATCAAACTACAAAATTGAGATCGCTGATTTCGCTGCTTTCTCAGCGGATTATAAGTATGCCTTTTTCAGAATCATAAATCCCAATTCTCCAGATACACCGGTAAAATATACGGTATTTGACATGAAACATGAAAAAATTATAAAAAAGTTTAGAACGGATGAAGACCTCTTAAAATGGAATCTATATTTTGCAAAAATTATAAAACTTTACGGAATAAAAAAGCAATCATATAAAGGTTATTCTGTTACTATGCAAAGTAAAAATATCACCTCAATAGGTAAAAAAACCGGTATGCATATAAAAGACAGTAATCCCAATTCCTATAAAAACAGGGATATTCTGTATAAAACAACGAGTATATTTTCCTTAATATATGATAAAAATAAATTTTATAAGAAGGTAAACTTATTTGAAACTTCTCTTTGTTCATATTCCTCGTATCCGAAACCAAGTTATTCGGTGTGGTGGGATAAAAACACAAAAGCTCTGGCAATTGTAGTTTTATGGAAAATAAAAAGCTTTGGTTTTACAAACTATAAATATAAAGTCTATGCTCTTTCATGGTAAAATTGGATAAAGCCGGCAACACAATACTATCCAGCTAATTTTATATCCAAATATATATTTTTATATCAACTTTAAAAAAAAGCATAAAATATTTAATAATATTCAATAACAATTAAAAAATCTCTGATTTTTTATTGTAAAATACATTATAGAATTTTACAATGTATTAACCTGAACTTTTAAAATTAATTTAACTGACTTTTTATGAAACGGTAGAAAAATTATGAAGAACAAAGTACATATTACTATTATTATAATACTTATATTTTCATGTATATTTTTGTTCTTTTCATTTTACAATCTTGCTAAAAAAAATGCTATCGACCAAATTAACCGGCTGCAGATAATTTACGCGAAACAGGCATCGAGAAGTATTAGAACTAAATTAACCGGATTAATTAGGCATGTAAAATCTATGGCAAAAATGAAATCAGTTATCAGTTTAACGAAAAAAGGAAAGGATTTTTTTAAATATTTCTATCATAATCACCGATATGAGGTTAATTCTATAATAAGAATGAACAAAAAAGGAATTATAACATTTTCATATCTATATCCAAAAAATATTATAGGTAAAAATATTTCCAAACAAACTCATGTGGAAAATGTTATAAAACATAAAAAACCAATCATGAGTGACATTTTTAAAAATGTTGAAGGATTTGATATGATTGCCCTTCATGTCCCTGTTTATAAAAACGGAAAATTTGACGGCACTTTAGGCATAGGTATCAATTTTAAAAAAATAATAAACCGTTATCTGGATATAATCAAAATCGGAAAAGGCGGATACGCAATATTAATAAGCAAAAAAGGCATAGAGCTTTATTGCCCTGTTCCCGGCCATATTGGTCAATCTATTTTCGATACATCTAAAAATTTCCCATCGATAATAAAGATGGCAAAAAAAATGATAAAAGGTAAAGCAGGAGTAACAACGTATAATTTTAATTATGTTAGAGACAAAAAAGTAATTAACGTAAAAAAACACGCTGTATATATGCCGATAAAATTTTTAAATACGTATTGGTCAATAATTGTCGCAACACCGGAAAAAGAAATCATTTCATCAATAATTTATCTACGGAATAGAATATTAATTGTTTTGGCAGTACTATTAATAACTGCCGGTTTAATCTCATATTACGGCTTGAAATCATTTACTATTCTTAAAGAAGAAAAAATGCGGAAAAAGGCTGAAGCAGAGCTTATTAAAAATCAAAACGCGTTAATAGAAGCGCAACGATTAGGAAAAATAGGCAGCTGGGAATTTGATGTCGAAACACAGAAAGCTGTATGGTCAAAGCAGATGTATGAAATTTTCGGGATTACCGAAACTAAAACTGAGATTGAATATGAAAAACACAAAAAATATATACTAGGCTATGATTGGAGCGTTTTTAATTCCGCTGTTACAGAGGCAATAGAAAACGGCACAGGATATGATATTATTATTAAGATAACAAAACCTGATGGAAACAAGGTTTCTGTAAACACGAGATGTAAAGCGCAAATAAACAAACAAGGTAAAGTTTATAAGTTAGTAGGTACCACTCAGGATATTACTGAAAGAATCAATACTCAAAACGAAATAAAAGCTTTATTAAAATCAACGGAAAAACGAAAAAACTTTTATGAGAGAATTTTAAGCAAAACAACGGATGCTGTCCGGGTTACTGATAAAAACGATGTTGTCATATACGCAAATCAGGCTATGGCTGAAATTGCAGAATCAGGTGTAGAAGAATTAATTGGTAATTCTCTTTATAAAGATTTTCATAAAAAAACCAATCAAGAATTTTTACCTTTCTATGAACAGGCTAAAAAAACCCGTGAAGCGGTGAAATATGAAAATCTTAATATTGAAACTGCGGCAGGAAAAAACTGTATTCAATCAGGATGGTTAATTCCTTTAATCGAAAATGATAATTTCTCAGGCATGATTTGTACGGTTCAGGATGTATCAGAAAAACTTAAAGCCGAGATTGAGCTAAAAGAAAATGAAAAAAGGTTGAAATTAGCACAAAGCCTTGCTCATCTGGGTTTCTGGATTTGGAATGTAAAAGAAGAGGAAGTTATATGGTCAGATGAAGTTTATAATA
>CALGPD010000487.1 GCA_937960625.1 uncultured Spirochaetia bacterium
GTGTAAGTTCTTCTGCTGTAATAGAAATTGGAACCATTATAGAAACTCACGCCCCATACTCCAATCGTGTCATCAGCCACGGGATTAGATGACCAGCAATATGCCTCAGTAATTTTAGGAATTACACGGACAACGCTAAGAAGCAAATTAAATGATTAATTATTAACCACTGTATTAAATTTAATCAGTTTGCCGGTTAAAATTTAACCGGATGGAATATTTAATAATTTTTAATGCGGGTAACTATTATCTAATTTAACAATTATATTACCTCACATCTGATTTTACAATTGGCATACAATTTGCATTTAAAGTAATTAGTAAAATTAAAATGATTAAAAAACATTAATTTAGATAATATTTTAAATTATTATTTTGTTTAATGAATAAAGAAAATATAGAATTGGAATGTTTTAATATCAGGTGGTGTTATTTGTATAAGAAATGAAACTTTCACATAGTTTTAACCGGTATGAAATAATTTCTAATTTATTTTATTGAAAAGAATGACTTAAAAGTGACATTTAAAATACTACAGCATTTTTTGAATTATGTCTTTTGGAAAGCGATTTGATTATATTTATTATGAGATGTAATTTAATTAGTAGGCTTAATATTAGTTTAAATAAAGAGGGTAATCATCCATATACAAGGAGATTACATATATATGGGGAGTTGTGCGGTTTAATAGTTTTAATTTCCAATGATATTAAAACTATTACTCCCCTTTATTTTTTCTAAAACAGATTTATCTAAGGGTAAGGACAGCTTGAAAACATTAAATGAATTAGTAAAAATTGAAGAGAAAGATATTGATGATATTTATTTTTTGATGAACGAAATTGTTTCAATTATTCAGACACTTTTAAATTCTGCGGATATTCAGGAGCAGCAAATTTCTTTAAACAAACTATTTATAAGTTTAAATGAGTTGAATAATAAACTCGTTAAAATGGATAAAGAAAAATTTTCAATAATTTGCATGTCAGCTTTAGAACTCGTATATGTTTTTTATGGAACAGAAAATGAGACAAAGAACAGTTCATCATTTCTAAGGCTTTTAGCCAGTGTTATTGAAATGCTATCAAAAATTGATAAAAAACTTTTTACATATAAACTGAAAAGTGATTTTGAAAAAGATTTCTTGATTAATATTCATTCATTATGCCGTAAATTTAATATTGCAACGAGAAAGATTTTATAGTGATATTACTACATTGAACGGAAAAAAAGTCTTTATAAAAAATTAAATCAATTCTTTTAAAATTTCCCATATAGACGCAATATTTGTGCAGGATAAGTAAATCCCCGGGCTTGTATGTCTAATGCGTTGGTTTTTTCAAGCCCCCTTTAATAAAGAGGGCGGTTGGTTTTTTATATGCGTTTGATATTTATTCTAGCTTATTTCTCAAAACCCTACACCTTCTATACGTTCTACATGTTAAACCGTAAACTTTTGCTTAAAGCCGGTTTTATATTGAGTTTATACGTTTGTATGCCCGTGGTTTGAAAAATGAGGCAATTCAATGTTATAACAGCAAATATCTACATTGAAACAAGCGTACGGAAAAATAA
>CALGPD010000488.1 GCA_937960625.1 uncultured Spirochaetia bacterium
ACTATATTTTCAAACCACAAAATGAACGCGTATAAACACAACATGAATAGGGCTTGAAGCTGGAATTAAAGTTTTCAAGTCTAAGCAGGGCTTTTAATTTAGCCACAGAGCCGGTAGAGTTTGCAGGAGGGCTTTAAGTGTAATCAAAACTAAACATAAAATTATAACTTTAGTATAAAAAGTAATTTAAAAGCTCAATGCTTTTAAATATATTTAGTGTTACAATATTTTTTAGGAGATTTTAATGAAAAAAATTATATCGATATTATTAATTGCATTATTTGCATTTATGAACTGTAAAGGCGGAAAGAGTGGATCTACAGATCCTGAAGTGATTATGAAAGAGACTGTAGAATCTTTGGAAAGTATTATTAAAATATTAGAAAGTAATAAAAGTAAAGAAGATAAAATAAGTGCTATTGTGGATTATAAAAGTAAAATGGATGATTTAAAGAAACGCAGTCAGAAAGCTATGAAGAAATTAACTCCGGAAAAAAGCGCTAAATTAGCAGCAAAATACGCGGGAAAGATAATGAAATTATCAATGAGAGCAAGTTTATTGATTAGGCGATTAAAATTTAAATAATTTTTAATTCGTTTTAATTAATATTAAAATTAATAATGATTTTATCTGTCGCTTCACTTTGAATCGGCCTTGTTTTGATTGCAGGTTTTTAGTAGTAATATAATTTTGATAACTAAAATAAAAGAATTGTATTTAATGTTTTTCTACTATTCTGAATTAATATGTTTATTTAGTGTAATAATATAAAAAATTATAACTTTTAAATATATTTATAATTCCAATGTTTTCAGGAGATTTTAATGAAAAAAACTATATCTATTTTATTAATTGCATTATTTGTTTTTGCATTTATTAACTGCGGCGGCGGTGGCGCTGAAGCAGCTATGGAAAAAACCATTAAACTTTCTGAGGATTTAGTAAAAGTTTTAGAAAGTGATAAAAGCAAAGAAGAAAAACAGAAAGCTGTTGAGGATTATAAGAAAAAACGTGATGAGTTACAAGAACAAAGCGCAGCTGCTATGAAAAAGCTTAGCTTTGAAGAAAGAGCTAAGCTAATGAAAAAATATATGGGTAGATTTTATAAATTAATAGGTAAGAGAAATATATCAACGAATAAATTAAAATAGCTTTATATTTTAAATAAAGTTAATGCCAATTCGTTGTACGCGGATTGGCATTTTTTATTTAATCGTACTATCTGAGATGTAATCCGTTTTTATTCAAGAATGCAACGAAATCATCCTTAAAAGCCTGTATTTCTTCCCCTGAAGGAGTATGGTCTTTATAGTTTATTGCGTATCTGAAAGAATAGCTCTTTTCGTTTTTCTCAAGGCCTTTGCCTTCATAAACCATGATAAAATCACGTTTTACAACGACTTCGTTTTTGTATTTGTCAAGAATTTCTATAATTCCTGAATAATCTGATTTACTGACAATTGAGAAATCAAGCCAGCTTCCCGGAAATCTAGGCGGTTCAACGAGTTTAATTTCCCGTTTTGATATTTCTGCCATCTTTTCTATATTAAATTCGGCAAAAGCAACGCGTACACCTTTTCTAAACGATTTAAGGTAATTATCATCCGGTATACCGAACCAGCCTGCTTCGTGTTTGCCTAGCCTAACTTTATATCCGGTTTGCATGCCCTTTTGTGTGTTTTCTATAAATTCGGGTTCGGCATTAAATAAGTATAAAAATAATGAATTTATTATTCCCTTTAGCTCGGAGAAAAGAATGCTTGATGATTTTTCTCGATTTGATAACGAAACAACGAGTTTCATGCATTCGTTGACTTTTTTCTTATCCTGTTCATAAACTTTGCCCATTTCATAAATCCCGAATTTTTCATAAAATGCGCTGTTATTATCTGTCATTTTTAAAATATTAGGAATCAACGTTGTGCGTAATCTGGATTGGCTTTCCGACACATAATTTAATAGAGTAAGAGCAGCATCGGGTATTTTAAAACCTATTTCATTACACCAGTCACTGTCAAACCAAGCATAACTTTGCACTTCACTTAATCCGCATGTTATACTAAGGAATTTTTTTATTTTATGCTCCAGCGTTCTTTGCGCGTTCCAATTATAACGGGAAATCTTTATTGACGGAAGCTGCATTTCTATATTATCATAGCCGTAGACCCTTGCCGCCTCTTCAATTATATCTTCCGGAATTGATATGTCTTTAAGCGAGCGGAACTCAGGAACTTTTACGTTGATAAAATCTCCTTCATCATTTACTCCGAAACCTAAAGATGTTAATATCCCGTTTATTGTTTTTATGGGGATTTCAGCCCCGATTCGTTCAAGCATATATTTTTTATCAACTTTTATATCCGTTGTTTCAGCTAAATCTTTTTTCTTGTCGTCAAATAAACTCGATGTCACTGCTAAAGGTTTATGAACAGATTTGGCAAGAAATACATAGCGTTTAATGCCTAAAACAGTATTAGCGTGAGGCTGGGATTTTTCATACCGTTGACTTGCATCGGTGCGCAGGCCTAAACGTGTTGATGTTTTTCTGATACGGGAAGCGTAAAAGTTTGCGCTTTCCAAAGTTATTTTCGTTGTACTTTCAGAAACCTCAGTATTTTGCCCTCCCATAATTCCTGCAATTGCGATTGGCGTATCATTATCATAAATCATTAAATCTTCAGCAAGCATTTTTCTTTCAGAATCATCAAGGGTTATAAAAGTGCCTTTTTTATTCATTTGTCCGATTTTGATGAAATCTACTTTATCACCGTCGAAAGCGTGCATTGGCTGCCCGATTTCAAGAGAAATATAATTTGTTAAATCAACCGGGAGGTTAATCGGCCTTACCCCCGCCTGAAGTAAATCGTATTGCATCCACATGGGGCTTTTTATATCCGGCAAATTGTCAATGTATAAACATGAATATCTCGGGCAGTTTTCATAATCAAGTATTTTAACTTTAGGTTTAGGTAAATCTATATATTTATCTAAATCATCAAGTAAAAGAGGGCGTAATTCCCTGCCGTAAATAGCTGCAAGTTCTCTTGCGAAACCGTAATGTCCCCACAAATCCGGCCTGTGTGTTAATGATTTATTATCAATTTCTATTAAATAATCAGTTTCCGGAAAAACGTCTTTTAACGGAGTTCCGCTTTGTTCAGATTCATGAGTTTCTATAATTTCAACGTGAGATTCATTCATGCCCAGTTCGGCAACACTTAATAAAATACCTTGACTCGCAAAACCCTTAAAGCTTTCTTTTGCTTTAAGTTTTTTACCGTCAACAATTGCACCGGGAAGCGCGAATACACTTATCATGCCGGTTTTAACATTAGGCGCCCCGCATACGGTTTTGTATTCTTTATTAGGGCCAACGCTTACAATAACGTTTTTAAGTTTGCTGTCTTCTGCGTTCGGTTCAGCGCTTATGATTTCGCATAAAAAGATATTATCAAAATTATATTTAACCGGAACTACTTCTTCAACTTCAGCAGTCGCCATTGTGAGTTTTAAGCCAATCTCTTCTGGTGTTAAACCTTCAAGATTAACGTATTTTTTTAGCCAATTTAAAGATAAATACATAAAAAGTTTCCTCTATTTCTATAATAAATTAACCTGTGGGTAAAAATTGCTTTAATATTCTTAAATCACCGGAGTTTAACACTCTGATGTCACCAACACCGTATTTCATCATTGCAAGACGCGTTAACCCTAAACCGAAAGCAAATCCCTGCCATTCATCAGGGTTAATTCCACCCGCCTTTAATACATTAGGATGTACAAGCCCGCAGGGTAATAATTCTACCCAGCCGGTTTTTTTACACGTTGAACATCCCTTGCCGCCGCAGATTAAACACTGGATATCGAGTTCAAATCCGGGTTCTACAAACGGGAAATATCCGGGCCTTAACCTTACAGTAACATCGCGTTTAAAAACTTCGGATAAAAGCGTTTTCATTACAGCGATTAAATGCGCTGTTGATATTACTTTATCAATCATTAAACCTTCCAATTGATAGAATGTGTTTTCATGGCTTGCGTCTAATGCTTCATATCTGAAACACCTTCCAGGGAATATTGCCCTAAACGGCGGTTTATATTGTTCCATGGTCCGTACCTGGCAGGCAGATGTATGCGTTCTTAATACCATACCGTTTTCGAGGTAGAATGTATCCTGCATATCCCTTGCCGGATGGTCTTTAGGAATATTTAAACCTTCAAAACAATAAAAATCTGTTTCAACTTCATATCCGTCTAAAACCATAAAACCCATTGCTTTGAAAATTTCTTCGAGTTCCATTTGAACCAGAGTAATGGGGTGTAAAGAACCTATTTCAGGGCCATTGCCCGGCAGGCCGGGGTCAAAATCCAGATTAGAAGCCGTTCCTGAAATACTTCCGCTAAGTTCTTCAAGCTTTTCTTCAATCAAGGTCTTAATTTGGTTAAATAATATGCCTACGTTTTTTTTCTCATCAACGGATAATTCTTTAAAATTTATGTTTTTACGCGTTTGAGTTAACTTGCCGTTTCTTCCTATAAATTCAATTCTAAGATTTTCAATATCTTGATCAGATTTAACTGTTTTAGTTTTTTCTATAAATTCTATTTTAATGTTATTTAATATTTCCATAATAAACCCTGAGCAATTAATGTAAAAACGAATTGTAAATATAATAAAAACGCGCCTTGTTCTCAAATATCATAAGCAATAATTTTTATTTTATATTAAGGCAGGATTATCTATTTTATATTACTTCCGGTCCATAAAAAATAAGAACAAAGACAACGCGTTAACAACTGCGTTCTCTTTGTTCTTAATAAAGGAGAACAACGAAAAAAGCTTTGTACAGATATATAAGCAAAGGGTGTGCCATGTTTTAGTGTTTGTTAACTCTCAGTTATATAGTGGGTTAGGGCGACAGGGTATGAGCACTATTTTGTTTTGTTGCAAAAAAAATACATGGAATTGGCGCAAAATATATACGGTGTTTGGGATAGGGATTATCTCAAATTGAATATTATTAATGACGGAAAAAAATATACTTGAATTTTATTGAATGTAATATATAGTGTAAGCTAGTTAATAGCAAGGATATAATAATGAAAAGTAGATTAGTTATGTTTACAATTTTGCTTTTTTTATCAAAACTTGGTTTCGCGTTATCCGTTGCCGATAAAGCAATGTTTAAAGCAGTGAAAAAAGGTAATTATAAAGCCGTTGTTAAAGCATTAAATAGAGGCGCTAACGTTAATGCTAAAGATAAAAATACCATAACAGCCTTGCATTGGGCTGCACAATATGATTACCTCAAAATCGCAGAGTTGTTAATTACAAAAGGTGCTAAAGTTAATTCAAAAACTTCAACGGGAATTAGCCCTTTACATGCTGCAATTCATATTGGTAATATTAAAATAACCCGGCTGTTATTAAACAACGGTGCACAAATAAACATTAAGATGACTAAAGCTATTCATCGATTGCTACCACATTTACATATGGCATTATCTTACGGAAGAGATAAAATAGCCAAGTTATTGATTGATCGTGGAGCTGATGTGAATTTGAAAAGTTATTACGGTTTCACTCCTATATTTTCTATTGCCTTTTCTGGAAATGTTAAAATTGCAAAATTATTAATAGCAAAAGGTGCTAAAGTTAACGTTAAAGTTACTAAAGGGCGTTATAAAGGGTTTACTCCTCTTCATTGGGCAACCCTATTTGATAGTTATAAAGTTGCACGTCTTTTTATAGACAAAGGAGCGGATATCAACGCAGCTAATAAAGACGGTGAAACGCCTTTACACATTGCTGTATCAAAACAAAAATACAAAATTATAGAATTGTTACTGAACAAAGGAGCAAATACAAACATTAAGAATAATAAGGGTAAAACTCCGATTAAATTAACTAAGGATGAAAAAATAAAAATTATACTCAAAATGCACGGCGATAAATAGTTGAGTTGAGAATCTATAGTGATGATTTTTAGTTTTTATTCACCATAAATCATATTTAAAAACCCCAACTCGTTTAATAGTTGGGGTTTATGATTTCGGAGCAGCAGGATTCGAACCTGCGACCCTCTGCTCCCAAAGCAGATGCGCTAGCCTGGCTGCGCCATGCTCCGTAATTAACGAGTAAACAATATAATAATAATGTAATACATCGGCAACAAATAAGATAAAATAAATCTAATTTAAAAAAATCCGTGTATTAGAATTTATCTATTTTAATTTTGTTATCCGGAACGCTTTTATTTTTTAATTCAATTAAAGAATTGTCAATCATTGGTTCAGGGCCGCAAATATAAACCTCTGAATTTTTCAAATTCATATTTTTAATTAAATCAGTTACATACCCTTTTTTACCTTTCCAATTTTTGTCCGGGTTTAGTAATATTGTTGAGTATTTAAAGTTCGCGTGTTGTTTTTCCAATTCCGCAAAGTATTCCTTATAAATTAATTCTTCGACAGAATTACTTCCATGCAGTAAATGAATTTCCATATCTTCTTCGCTGCTATGCAGAGCATCAAGAACCAATGAAAGAAAAGGAGTAATACCTATACCGCCGGCAACGAAAACTTTATTGTCTTTCTGTTCTTTGTTTAAAGTAAAATCTCCCATAGGACCTAGAATTTCTATTAACTGTCCTTTGGCGAATTGGAAAATTAACGGTGTCCCGTAACCGTTTTTATCCAGTTTTACTGTAATAGTAACTAAACGTTTTTCTGCATTGGGTTTTGAAATACTGTATGCCCTAAAAACGTGCTTATCTTCATCAACTTTGATTGAGATAAATTGTCCGGCTTGAAAATTAAAATCATGTCCGCCGAGAATTTCAAAAGTTATTTCTTTTGTATCTTCCCTAAGATCTTCTATGTCATAAATTATTGCTTTATGCGTTCTATTTGTTTCGTAATCCAGTTTATAAATGTTGTAGTTTTCATGATTTCGTTCATTTTTAAAAGATAAAATATTAGCTTTACAGTTTTTTATACAAGTACTACACTTTATGCAGTCCGGATTATCAATCTGATTATATTCGTTTCTATCACCATGATGAACACTTAACTGCATGGGGCATACTCTGGAACAATTTCCGCATTTGACACATTGTTCCGGTTGAGTTAAAGTAATTTTTTTGTGAAATTTTGTAATTTTTAGAATATTATTTTTTACCTTATGCAATGCTTTTTGTACTGTACCCATTGGGCAAAAAGTACACCATGACCTTGGGTTTATTGTTAGGCTGAGAATAATGCCTATACCCGTTGTAACTACACACATCATAACTCCGGCCATACCGAGTTTATCTAGAAATGAATTTTGCCCAAAATGATTAAAGGCTTTGATAACGTTTTTAGTGAACATTCCCATTAAAAGAACTAAAACAAAAATTCGAAAATATTTGTTTTTAAATATTTTCTTAATTGTACTAAATTTTCCAGTTTTTCTCATCGGAATATCTAAAAAAGCTCCTCTTGGGCATAAATTCCCGCACCAGTACCTTCCTTTAAAAAATCCGGAGATCATGATAAATGCGAACATTGGCAAGATTATTAGCCCGAGTTTAGGGATAAAAAATCCTCCTATTGAGACTAACAGCACTATTGGCCAAACAAATAATCTATATTTTGAAATATTATTAAAAGTTTTCATGTAAAAATTAGCATGCATATTATGCTCCTATTAATATAAGAATATTTGTATATTATAATAATCAAATAGTCTTTGGGGCAAGTATTACTTTAGAAATATGAAATTTTATTATAAGTGTGATAGATATTATTATTCGATAAGTTTTTTTATTTTTGAGTCTTTAAAATCTTCGGGCAGTATGTCCATAAAATAAACATGGTAAGTGTTTCTAGCAAAGCACACAGCGTTTCTGCGTTTGCCTATTAATTTAAATCCGATTTTTTCATAAAGTGATAAAGCTTTTTCATTAAATCCAAATACTCTTAACATTACGTTGTTAAAACACAGTACGTTAAAGCAGTAATCCAGCAATATATTTAAAGCGTCTTTGCCGTATCCTTTTCCTCGGTATTCTTCTTCCCCAATGAATATGCCGATTTCCCCGGCTCTGTTAATGAGGTCGCTTTCTATTAAACCGCAGTTGCCGATGAGTTTATCCGTTGCTTTGTTAATTATTGAAAATTTTCTTTCGCTGTCAATAAATGATTTTAAGATTTCCTGTTCTTTTTCAAGTGACAACCATCTATGTAATAATCCCATATTAACAACGGTTTTAGGGTTGCTTAGCCATTTTGCGTATACAGGTGTGTCTTCGATGTTTATGGGGGAAAGGTAGCATAATTCCCCGGTGAATTTTTTGAAATATTTCATATTCTATCTCCATTGATTTTAATAAACCCAATCAGTTGTGTTTTTTAGTCCCTGGAGTTTGGATTTCATATCTGAATTATATTTTTCCATTAAGGATTTCATTTTCGTTGTTTTTGCTTTTTCAACTTTTTCTTTTGATTTTTCAATTTTGTCTTTAAGCAGATGTTTTTTGTTTTCTTCAATTATTGCTTCGAAAACTTTTTTGACCTTACTGCGGTAATAAAAGTCATAGATTTTTTTAAACTCTTCGGTTTCAGCGTATTCATCTGAAATATACATGGAAGTTTTATTCGGCGGCCTTAAACGCCGGAGTTTTAAATCAACGTGCATAGAGGATGAATTATACTTGCGTTTAGTATCATGTGCAGTAGGGTTTAAGAGTGAACCTAATGTTGCAAACTTATCATTAACGTCTGTGGTGTATTTTGCAGAAATTCTGTTTAATACCGTGTTATACGCGAAGTAATTATAGTCTTTTAAAATAAAGATAATGTCGTATAAAGGTGTTTTGTTTGAGTGGTCTCTGAAATCTTTAAAATCTGTTATACCGAGAATAAACAATATTTTGGATGTAATGGCATCTTCCTGAGTCATTGTTTCTTCTACGATAAATTTGTGGTCAATTACGGTAAAAATAAAATGGAAACATATGAATTTAATATCAATATCATTGAAATAATCTCTAAGAGGAATTAGCGGCATTTTTTCTTCTTCATTGAAAATAAAGGTATCTGCTAGACTATCTCTATTTTTATCCATCTGTTGAATTATTTCAAAAAACGACAGGTCTTCAAAAACCGGTTTACTTATTACGTTGTTTTTTTCAAAACTTTCATTTAATATTTTTCTGAATTCGTTTGTCTCATTTGCAGATAATGTCGATTTATTTTCAGGTTTTTCTTTCACGATAAGCCTTTTTTGTATTTTCTCAATAAGTATTATACACATTTAATATCGGTTACTCAATTTATATTTAATAAAAATATAAATTTTTTATGTTTTGTTATATTCAATACTTATCAAAGTCATATCATCATTCGGCTCGGAGTTTCCCATCCATTCAACAATATGTTTAACAATTTTATCGTGAGTTTTGCAGGCATGTATTGAGATATTGTTTTCAAGAATTTGTTTTAAATTTTCCATTCCAAAAATTCTTTTATCTTCTGAAAAACATTCCGTAACTCCATCCGTGAAAAGAAATATTTTATCGCTAACGTTTATTTTAAAGCATAGCTCTTCAAATTCGGCATCAGAGAAAATTCCGATAACAGACCCGTTCATTGATATTTTATCTATACTGTTTTGAAATATACCAATTTGCGGAGGGTGGCCTGCCATACTGTATTTGACGGTATTATTATTTAAGTCAAAATCAAAAACAGCGCATGTAAAATGTAGAAAAACTTTTCTATAGTTTGCACAAAATGATTTATTAAGTAGAGTTAAAATTTCAGCCGGAGAATGCTCCATCCGTATTCTGTCATATTCAACTTTAATAAGCATTGTTGTTAATGAAGCCTGAACACCGTGTCCTGTTGCATCAGCAAGAAAAAATCTATATACTCCGGGAGATTTTTCAATTATATCGTATATATCTCCTCCAACTTCCATTTTTGAGGAAAAGTAAACTTTTATATCAAGTTGTTCAATTGAAGAACTATTATCGCTTATAATGCTGTATTGAATTTTTTTAGCTAATCTTAGGTCGTTTTTAAGCAGTTGCTGGGTTTTCGCTTTCTCTGTATTATCCTGCCAGATTAATAATATATTATCTATCTCGTTGTTATTATTATAAATTGGAGAAAGTATAATGTTAACGAGTTTTTTCTCTGTGTTTTTATAATCGATAACTGGTACATCTTCTTTAATAATTAGCTTTCCGGTTAAAGCTTTATCAAATACAATTTTTAGATTATTATTTATAAAGTTTTCATTTTCAATCCAGATATTTGCTCCGTTGTACGGTTTAAATATACCCAGGCTTTCAAATGCAGGATTTGTAATAATTACTTCCCCTTTTTTACTGATTACCTGAATCCCTACAGGGGAATTTTCAATTAAATCCATTAAAAAGTTTCTACCCGAATTCATGTTATCATAGTTGGAAGCATTTTTTATGAATTTTGAAAGCTTGTTTACAAAACCAGATAAATAATCAATATCTTGTTCATCGATATAAACAGGCGCATCATGTGTATTAAGTATTAATAAAGAAAATATTTCTTTATCAATTAACAGGGGAAGGAAAAGAACAGTTTTTGTTTTTAAATATGGGAAAATGAAATCATTTGAAATTGGAGAAAAACCGTTGTTGTCGAAATTGTCAATTAAAAACGGTTTATTATTTGATATACATTTGTTATTTATTCTGTTGTCGTTTAAGCTAAAAGTTTTTATTTGTTCAATCTTACTTTTTGATTTTTTTAATTTATCAGGCAATACAATATTGTTTAAAGTGAAAGATTTGTTTTTATTATGAGGGAAAAATAATAATGCGGATTCAAATCCATAATTGTTGAAAATATAAAAACTGATTTCTTTAAATACGCTGTCTAATCCAATAACACTTGAAAGTTTAAAAAGAAATTCGTTTTCATTTTGTAAAGCATCTTTTCGATTTAAATGATTTTTTTCTTTATCTGTTCTATTCATAATAATATTTTTTATTACACATTACAATTATATTCCAGTAAATGTTTTTTTGTCAACGCTTTTCATGTTAGTCGG
>CALGPD010000489.1 GCA_937960625.1 uncultured Spirochaetia bacterium
TTCCTGTGTTAAAGCCTTACGCGGTATAATATCGTTGTCAGTTCTAAAAGCGCAATAAGTACAATTATTATTACAGTAATTGGAAAGATATAACGGCGCAAAAAAAACAATGCGTTTGCCGTAAATGGTATCTTTAACGTAATGTGTTGCCTGAAAAATTTCCTCAAGCATATCGGGGTCATTTACGTTTAAAAGCACTGCGCATTCTTCAGGTGAAATGCCTTTTAATTCCTTTGCTTTTTCGAGTATACGCCTGATTTCAATTTTATCATCCGAAGACTTATTCATTAATTCATTAATTAATTCATATGGTATAAAAGATTTTTCCAGAGTTTTCATTTTCTTCCGCCTTGTGTCATTGTTTTGCTAAAATTGATTTTACGGTAACACCGGGTAAAGAGCCGATTTTACCTGTTAATGAACCTATCTGGTCTGTGCTGCCGTTTATAATCAAATTAATAATATGGACGCCTTTTTCTTTGAAAGGAAGCCCAACCCTGGCAAGAATGATATCCGAAAATTCAGAAAGAAGTTGATTTATTTTAGGAGCGTTGTTTACGCGGTCTTTAATAATTATTACAATGCTGCCAATTCTATCCATTTTTCTCCCTCGGTATCAGACGAGCTCCTCGCCTCAGGTATACTAATTTTACATTAAGATTTATAAAAAATCAAGAAAAATAAATATTTTAAATATTTACATATATTTAAAAAACCTTAATATAAAGTAAAATACTTACAATAAAAAATTGTTTAAAATACAAAATAAATATCACGTTTCAGTTAATGAAAAAAAATATAAAATCCCTTCCGGCAATAATTTAGACTAAATAAAAATTTCATTGACAAAACACGCGATTTAATATTAAATATCTATTTAAAAGTACACTAACTTGTAATGGAAAAAAAATGAGAAAAACATACGCAATTTTTATGATAGGATTATCAATATTGACCTTTTCCTGTAAAAAAAAGGGTAAAACAACGAAAAACATCACAGCAATGGCAAATGAAGAACGCCTTACGTTTTTTAAAACCATGACAACGAGTAAATTCTTTGAATACATAAAAACGTTGCGAAAAGAAGACCGGGAAAAAGTAGGTTTTGAACTCGCAAAAGAGGGAAAACGTTTTTTTGAACAGTCTAATTATAAAAAAGCTTATGAATATTTTTCATTCGGAAACGTTCTTTTGCCTTTTAAAGCAGAATACAACTACCTGATGGCAAGAACGTGTTCCCGCTTAAACAGAACGAAACAGGCGCTTATGTATTTACAAAAAGCATCAAGTGTTGATAAAATATACGCGCGGAAAAGCACAGAAGAAGAAGACTTTAAGCAGCTGCGTGACAGTGAACATTGGCGTAAAATTGCTTATGAAATTAACGATAAAACCCTTGCAGGAAAATGGCGGGGGCATAAAATGGGTATTATATTAAAACTCTTTCCAAACAGAGCGTATAAATATTACGTTGTAAAAAACAGCGTAATTGACAAAGAAAAGGACGGCAGCTGGTTATATCAAAAAGTAAAACTCCCTGACGGTAAATTTCAGCACAGGGTAATCTTACGCGGCGGAGTAAACGGAACGTACGTTGTTCAGGTACAGAAAATCGAAGGGTTTACAATGCACGAAATAGGAAAGTTTTACAGAAAAGACACGTTCTTCCCCGCGTTTAAAAAGAAAAACTATTCAGGCAGAAAAAAACTTTTCAATTAATTTTAGCAAAAGGACTTGCAATTCTAAATAAAATAAATCATACTTTAAACAGGAGATAAGAAATCTAAAAAACCTGTTATTGATTATAATAAAATTCCGAATGGAAAAGAATACATCAAAATTATTAGAAAGAATAATCAATAATTATCTGTAGGATTTATAGTATGAAAAAAAAATCATTATACGATTACAAAAACAAAAAAAAATTAATCAAATCTGAAAAAGATAAAAACATAATTCAACAAATGGATGAAGCTTTTAAAGATTTAACCGAGGATGAAGTTTTTAATTATGTGGCTAAAAAAAGAGGCCTTGGCTAATTTAAATAAAACCCCTTCTCAATATCCTGTTTACGGTTTTCTTTTTTTGAATAACGATTTATATACTTAAAAATCATATCATTAAATTTTTCAAAGAATTTTGGTTTGTTTTCGAATTTAATTTCAACATATTTTCTTAATTTTGTATAAAAATCGAACCAGGTATTATCAATGTCAATTTTGAATCCTTTTTGTTTTGCATATATTAAATATTTTTCATATTTATTTTTAAAAGATTCAAAAACCAATTCTATATCAGCATATACAGGCAATATCTGAATTTTTCTTTTTGTTATAAGATTGACTAAATATTGATAATATTCATTATCATCTTCTATGCTTTTTTTAATATTAGAATTTAATAATAGATATTTTAATAAATGCATTGCATATGCTTTTTTGTCAATATCATTTTGAATATCAAATTTATAAATATAACTTTCAATTAATTTATTAACAGTTTCATATTCTACATGCTCTTCACTCATTTGCTTAATACTTTCTAATGTTTCAGAATTAAAATTTTTTCGTTGCACAAATAGTATATACGTAGTATATAAATAATCAAATGAAAATAAAAAGCCTGTTAATTAACCTTATAACCATCATTATGCTCATTTTCTCCCTGCAATTCTGCAAAAAGAAAATTAACCCCGCGTTGAATAAACCTCTGTTTGAAGCAATTAAAACGGGTAATCTTAAAAAAGTGACTCAGCTCGTTAATAATGGAGCAGATGTCAACGCAAATGTAAAAGGACTCCTTCCTTTGATTGAAGCTGCGAATCAAAAAAACTTGCGAATAGTTAAATTCTTATTGGCAGAAGGCGCAAAAGTTAACCTACGGGATAAAGACGGTGACTCTGCTCTAATCGTTGCTGCTTTAA
>CALGPD010000490.1 GCA_937960625.1 uncultured Spirochaetia bacterium
TTTTATTTGTATATGTTTTAATGAAATTAGGAGGAGGGAAATTTTAAATTCTTATTATATTCCAATATCAATTTATTTGTTATTTATCAGGTAAAGCTTGAGCTTTACTTTTTTTATCAGCATTGTAATTTTTATTTTTTTTATCAGAGTCACATCCCATTCTCATTTTGCTTAGGTCTTTTGTGTATCCGAAAGTTCTGCATTTTGTCATGGCATACCTCTTTTCTATAATTATCTGTTTACTGTTACATTAATATTGCAATAATCATGCCATGTGGCGATGCCGTAACATATTATATAGCTGTCAGTTAAGGGTGTGTAATATATGTTGTATTGTGGTGATTTTTTCACAAGGTGTAGCAATTTTTATCCACAATTTAGCCTGATTAGCAAATTTTACTTGATATTGCGGGTTTTTTTATTGAAAATTATTTATAATGAAATTATTCTTAATTTTCATTAAATTTAAGCAAAAAAATGGAACATGTTATGAAAAATCATTCGTTCTTTTCCGGCAAGTTTAATCCCAAATCAATGGGTATTGAGTATACGGAAACTAAAACCGGAGTAAAGGCAGTATTTATCCCAAAGCCTGAGTATATAAGTTATTTTGACGTAGTTCATGGCGGATTAATGTCTGCAATTCTCGATGATGCAATGGCGTTTAGTATAAATATACTTGGAATAAAAGCGTATACAGCCAAACTTGAGGTGAAATTTGTGAAACCTCTTATAGTTGAAGAAAAATATTTTGTGCGCGCGGATATTTTAAGGAGACGGAAATCCTTTATTACAACAGAAGGCGTGATTAAGGACTTTTCCGGTAACATTTTTATTACTTCATCTGCTATCTTTATCCCTGTTTGAAAAAAATGTAAATATTTAAAAAATTGTGGACATGCGTAGTTACCTGTTATATACTCTTCAAAAAGTCTATAGGGGAGATATATGTTAAATAGATTTAGTCTTAAGACCAAACTTGTATTTTTTTCAATTATCATGATTACGGTAATGAGCAGCGGATTTCTTATCTATTCATTAGCTAACCTAAAGCATAATGTTTATGAGTTGAAAAAAGAAGGCCTTAGAAACGTTGTTCAAGGAATACATTCCCTTATTAGTTATTATTACAATTTATATAGAGCCGGCGAAATAACTGAAGAGCAGGCAAAAATTAAAGCTTATAAACTATTAACGCATTACAGGTATGATAAAACGAATTATTTTTGGATAAATGATTTTAACGTTAAAATGGTTTGGCATCCAATAATCACAAATTTAAACGGAAAAGATATTTCAAATTATAAAGACACTGCCGGTAAACTCGTTAAATCTTCAAATGGAATTAATTTTTTCATTGAAATTGTTGATAAATGCAAAAAATACGGACAAGGTTATATTCGTTACCGTTGGCCTAAACCCAATAATATTAACTTGTATATTTGGAAAATGAGTTTTGTTAAGGCATTTAAACCGTGGAAATGGGTTATTGGTTCAGGCGTCTGGCTTGTGGATGTTAATCAGAAAGTGAGCAACGCTTTTATTGCAATGACCATTATTTTTATAATTATTCTCGTTGTTTCAATAATAATATTTTACGTTTTTGCGACTGCAATTTCAAAACCAATTGTAAATATAACAAAGGCAGCAAACGATATTTCAAACAACGACCTAAGTTCTCAGATTGAAAAAGTGCAAAGGCTTGATGAAATTGGAATATTAACAAATTCTCTTTCGGATATGAAACAAAACCTTACCGGAATTATTTTTAATATAAAATCCATTGGGCAGACAATAAACAGTGAAATACGCGGTTTTAATGAAAAAGTCCGTGAAGGGAATAGAACCCTCGAAAAATTTACGTGTTCAAGTAATAACATAGATGATTCTGCTCATGAGCAAAGCGCGAATATCAAACAGGTTATGAACACTGTATCCGGTATTGATACTAGTATTGCTGTAGTAAAAGAAAGCATTGAAAAGCAATCAGAATCGGTTGACAGTTCATCAGCCGCAATTGAAGAAATGGTTGACAATTTAGAATCAATTTCCCAAACAACGAATAAAGCAAATGAACTTTCCGCTGAATTCAATGAGATCGCGCGTAATGGCGGGGATTCAATTCAAAACGCGTTAGACGGCATAAACAGTATAAAGGATTCAAGTAAAAAAATTAATGATATAATAAACGTAATTACCGGTATCTCTGAACAAACTAACTTGCTCGCTATGAATGCGGCTATAGAAGCTGCTCATGCCGGAAAATACGGTAAAGGTTTTGCCGTTGTCGCGAATGAAATTAGAAAACTCGCGGAAACATCAGCGTCTTCGGCAAAAGAAATAATGGTGCATATAAAAGAAATTATGAACAGGATTAGCACAACCGCACAAAGAGGAGAAGACGCGAAATCCGGTTTGAATAATATTATTGAAAACGTAAAGAAATCGAGTAAAATAAATGAAGAAATAAATTCCGCGATATTAAAACAGTCAAAAGAAGCTAAAAACGTGTTAGGAACAACGCACTCACTTGTTGGAATAACTGAAGAAATAAAAGAAAACATGGAAATTATTTTCGTTGGCAGCAAAACCATCGTAAAAAGCGTTTCGGATTTAAACGAACTTTCCAACTCAATTTCACATACAACATCAGACCAGTCAAAATGGGTTTCAAGTATAGTGAACACTATAAATATCATTACACATGCTCTCGATAATATTAATCACGTTGTAAATGAGTTTGAAAGCGAGATTGATATTTTTAAATTCAGCAGTGATAAACAAGAAAAAGCAGTGATACTGGCGATATAAAAATAATTATATATCTTTAACCGTAGTGTTTTTATTTATCCAATTAATAATATCATTGGCAACTGTTTCATGATTATTTTCAATCATGAACATGTGGCCGTTGTTTTTTAAAAGCATAAAATCCCCGTTATATTTTTTCGCAAGTTGTTTTGCTGTTTTTGGCCCTATTGTATAATCTTTTTCAGCGCCTATTGCCAGAACCGGGCATTTGATTTTTCCGTTGTCAATATCAACAATTGGTTTTTTTCCAACTTCATGCGCAACGAGTGAGGATTCAGGTACGAATTTTTTAAAATATTTTTCAGCTTCCTGTTCTGTCATATTGTTTAAAGCAAACTCTCTTGCCATTTTGTATATCATGTTTAAAGGTTCATCATTTTTCGCCGCTTTTATCTGCTGCATGGAGTACCAGCCGAATTTAAATATTTTCCTGATATGGTATTTAACGTTTTTAGGCGGAGCAGAGCACGCGAGTATTGCGGCTTTTAAATCAAATTCTTCAAGTATTTTTTGAGCGATTAATCCGCCCATCGAATGGCCGATAATAACATCGGGTTTTATTTTTTTTACAACATGCCTTGTATCCTGAATGTATTCGTAAATGCTAACTTTACCGAGATCAGGCACATCGGGGTTAGGGTCATGGCCTCTAAGATTATTCGCGTACACTTCAAAACCCGCATTATTGAAAATTTCCATGAAATTATGCCAATACCATGAACCCCCGTTTGAGCCGTGCACAAATAAAACTTTTAATCCTTCACCTCTGATTTTTTCAACCACAAGGCCTTTAACTTTTATCCAGTTCAAATTGTATACCCCTGTAATTATTAATATTAAAAAGACTTTTGATATAATATCAAAAGTTGGGTTTCAAGAAAAAATATGCTTTCAATTCGATACTAATTATAGCATAACAACGGGGAAAAAACCAATAAAAATTGAAATTTAAATTTTCACCGGAAAATTGAATATAAAGAAATTTACCGGCTAAAAAACCTTTTTTTTGACTTTAAGCGTGTATGAATGATTTAGGATATACGTTGGCTTTGTTATTCACCACCGGAAGGCACGAAGGCCGCGAAGGTTTGCAAGTAATTCGTAGGTTTTAAGTATAAATTTAGGATTAAATCTATAAGTTCTTTTTTTAGGTTTGAGTTTGATATTTAATATAACTTTTTCTTATCTTCGCGTTCTTCGCGGCTTCGAGTTAAGAAAGATTAAGAATATAACTGGAAGGCACGAAGGCCTCGAGCGCCGGCGAAGCAATCCCATTAGGTTAACTGGGAATTAGACTGCTTCATCACTAAGTTATTCGTTAGTAACATTGCTTCAAGCCCTGTTCATCTTGTATTTATCCAGCGTTCATGTCGCGGTTTAAATTTTTCTTCCCGGGTTTAGGTATCTCCATCTGCTGTAAAACTAAGCGTAAAATTAACCATATATAAACTTAAGTATATAAAAACAACGTATAACTGTATAATAGTATTTAAATATACGGTTATGCGTAATTTTGTTACAAAAAAGTGTTTTTTCCGCGTTTTATTTTCAATTATCAAAAAAATATTTGAAAATGTATTTACTATGTGCATATGTTGTTAGGTATTGTTCAGTTTTTTATACAGGAAAATCAATGGGTAAGCCAACGTATACATTTAGCACGGGCGGAACATACACCGTGAAAATGAAAGTCATAGACATGTCGGGCAGCGTTGCGTATAAAACCATGGAAATAGAAATAGAAAGGATTATTATTTAATTTTAGTGTGTTTAGTGTTTTTCGTGGTTTAAATCTTAATGTTAAATATCCAATTTTTTTAAGTTAACCACCAAACACACCAAACACACGAAACACACGAAAAAAATAGAAAAATGAATAGGAGAATTGATTTGAAGAAAAAGGCAATATTAAAATTAACATTTGTGGTTCTTTTTTTAGTTTTAGCTAACGCGTTGTTTGCCGGGCAGGGAGAAACACAGGGAGTTAATAAAGGTGAAGAAAAGCAAGAGTTGCTAGTTAGAATCACGCAGCAAGATAAGATGAGAGCAGAATACAGAGTTAGATTTACAAATAAGGTTGTAGTAGTATTTAATAACAAGGAATACATAATACCAAAAAGTGAATTTCTTTTTAAAGCTTCAACTCCAAAAGCTTTAGCATTTTATAAAAAAGCTCTAGAAGAATATAATACTACCATTGTTAATTATCCTAAAATAAAAAGATTTTTAGAGCGCGCGGCAAAACATTTCAACTCATGGCTCTCAAAATCTAAAGCGAATAGGGATAAAATAGCAAGGATAATAATTGAAAGAAACGACGCTGAAATTAAAGCAAAAAGAGAAAAAGAACGTGAAGAAAAAGAATTCAGGCAAAAACTAAAAAATAACTTTAAAAACAGGCGGATATTTGGATTAGGGGTAAACATTAATTATGGTTTGGGTGGTGGTTCTCCTTCCTCAAATGTTAGAACACAATTTCAAATTGGCGCGAATATAATATATTTCATAAGGCCTCCGTATCATCTGTTAAATTTTGGTTTTTCAATTCTTGGAAATTACTTTGTTGCTAAAAGCTATAAAAAATATGATTCTGATGATGATTATTTATATAAAGCATTTAACCTTACCGGATTATTTAATTTTTCACTTAGTCTTTCCAAAAATAGACATGTTGGGCTTTTATTTCAATTTGGATATAGTAAAAATTTCAAAATTGAAGGGGAATACGGTGAAACAGACGCGATTGTAGGATCAATAGGATATTTCAGTATTTTAGTTGATTTGAAAATGGGTCAAATAGTTAAATTTTATTTTAAATTTCCTAAATCAAATTATCTCTCAAGTTCAAGAGGATTTGGGTTTGGTTTTTCGTTTTCGTTATTTTATAACTTTTTGTAAAGAATAAGGAGTATATTATGTCAAAAATAAAGAAAATAATTGTGTTTTTTTTGGTTTTATCGCTATTAAGCTTACAAGCAAAAAACATAGCTTTTACTTGGAGTGCTTATCATTGTCATGATGAAAGCCATATAGATATAATTTGGAAAGCCTATGCCAGAGGCCGGCAAATATACATGGATTGTTTTAATAATGGTGATCCTTGTTGGAAAACATACGGTGACGGAAGAGGAGGTGCAGAGCATAAAGCTCAACTTTTCAATTATTTAAAAGCTGCTCAGTTTAGCCTTGGTCTTTTAGTAAATTTCGGACATTTTCCAAAAATAGAAATAGAAAGGAT
>CALGPD010000491.1 GCA_937960625.1 uncultured Spirochaetia bacterium
TATAATCAAAATGTTACTCGATGCGGGCGCTGATGTAAATGAAACAGGAGAATTTGAAAGTTCTCCGTTAATATTAGCGTGCGGGAACGGTGACCTTGAAACTGTAAAATTGTTTGAAAAGTATAAAGTGAATTTTAATATTGGGGATTACAGTGATTTTACTCCTTTAATGCAGGCTTGTGGTTCATGCAATGTAGAATTGGTTAAATATTTAATAGAGAAAGGTTTTGACCCTAACCATAAGAGTGAAAATAACTTTACTTGTTTAAACGTTGCAACTTCCAATTTCTGCAGTGATGTGGTTAACTATTTAATAGATAAGGTCAATAAAATTGATGAGGCTGATGATTCAGGTATTACCCCGCTTTTTAACAGCTGTATGAACGGTGATTTGGAAATTTCAAAAATTCTCGTTTCTAAAGGCGCGAATATCAACAAAGAGAATATTAGCGGAGAAACTCCATTTTTATACGCTTTATACTCAAACAACTATGAGTTGATAAAATTTCTTTTGGAAAACGGGGCAGACACCGGAATTAGAACCGAAGCCGGCTCAAACCCTTTAATTATTGCATGTGAACAAGGCAACGAAGAAATCATCAAACTGTTAATTGAATATGGAGTAAATGTTAATGAAATGGATGATTCAGGGCTTAGCGCTATATTATCCGCGTCTTTTTTTGCTTTAGAGGAAATTCTTGAAGCTTTAATTAAAGCCGGATCAAATATTGAACAAAGAAATCCTGAAGGGGAAACTCCACTAATGATTGCGGCAAAGGCAGGCAGTTATTCCTGTGTGAAGATTCTTTTACAAGCCGGCGCTAATGTGAATGCAACCAATCACGAAAATCAAACAGTTTTTGATTTAAATATCTCATCCAAAATATTAACATTAATAAAATCATATAAACCGGGTAGAAATGTTAAACCCGGGCGTGAAGAAAAACTGTAAAAAGATTTGTTAAATTTATAATAATAAAACTTTTTATAATGTTGACATGAATACTTTTTTCTGATTAATCTAATTAAAGTAAGATGAATATATTAATTATTGAAGATAACAAGGATTATTCGACCGGGCTTGAATATATGCTTGCTCAAGCATATAACAACGATTTTACAAGTAAAGCTTTGGCCTCTTTAAAGGAATACAAAAAAATAATCAGCAATAAAATTTTTGATGCCATATTGCTTGATTTGTTTATTGTTGATTCCTCAGGCCTTGATACATTAAAAGAAGTGATTAAATTATGCGGTAATATTCCTGTGATAATATTGACGAATGTTAAAGATGAAAATACTGCGAGTGAGGCAATCAGGCAGGGTGCTCAAGATTATCTAATTAAGGGCAACTTTGATTTTAAACTTTTAAAAAGAAGCATTGATTATTCAATCGAACGGAAAAAAATATTAATTCAAAACGAGCAAAACGAAGCACGGTTTGAAAATTTTTTAAACGTTATTCCCCAAACTATCATAAGAGTTAATGAACAAAGCGGTGTGGTTGATTGTCATTGTACTCCGGATAGAAAACTAATCGATAAAATCAATAACTGCGGGTATAATCATATTAATAATTTAAGCCCAAAAATAGCAGATAAAATCAAGAAATATATTAAACGTGTAATAAATAACGGAAAGAGCAAAATTTTTGAATATTCTTTTGAAATCAATAATGAATTACAGTTTTTTGAAATCAATATTGTAAA
>CALGPD010000492.1 GCA_937960625.1 uncultured Spirochaetia bacterium
TAGGTTTATTTCAAAGTATACAGGACTATCTATTGAACAAATAAATAAATTATAATATGAATAATTTTTATAACTCCATCCTTTTTTAAAACAATAAAAATTTTTACTTATGAAGAATGTATATAAAATTTTAAATTTTAAAAATATTTCAATTTTGATTTTTTTTATATATAATTACACAAGATTAAAAATATTTTCGGAGGAAATAATTGAAATTTAGCGCTATAGATAAATTAAATGAACAAAATACCTACGATGCAGAATTTATTTTGTTTTTTGAAGATGATATAAAAAAAGATAAACCAGAATTAGAAATATTAATACAGATAGATGAAAAATCTGGCGGTTTGGTTTCTAATCTTATAAAAAAGAAAAAAGTAACAGGCAAGACAAAAAATTTAACCTCAATATACGTTAATAATACCAGATATACCCTACTCGGTATGGGTAAACAAAATAAACATAACCGGCGAAGCATGATGAATATTGCTGGAAAAATCTGTCATTCGGCAAATGCCAATAAAGATGAAAACGTATTAATTCATATGAGAACAACCGAAGCACAAGACTTTGCAAGAACTGTTGAGGCAATAGAAACAGCAAATTACACTTTTCTTGATTATTTTGATAAGGAAAAGTCCAAAGACAAGAAACCTTCGTTAAAATCCGTTGAGTTTTTAACAAATGATACTAAAGCAGTAAAAGATTTTATTAAAAAAGGTAAAACCATTGGTATTGCAAGAAATTTTGCCAGAACGTTAATAAACCATCCTTCAAATAAAATGACGCCCGAAATTCTTGCAAAAAACGTTGAAAAAGAACTTAAAGAATGTGAAATAAAAGTTTTTAATAAAGCTGAAATAAAAAAGATGAAAATGGGCGGTTTACTCGGTGTAAATCAAGCAGCTTCATGGGAGCCCAGATTTATAATCATTAAACATAATCCTGAGAAAAAGAAAAAAGGTATTAAAATTGCTCTTGTAGGTAAGGGTGTAACTTTTGATACAGGCGGCATTTCTCTTAAACCGTCTAAAAACATGCACGAAATGAAAGGGGATATGGGAGGAGCTGCAACAGTTGCCGGATTAATGAAAATTATTTCAGAATTAAATATCCCGCTTCAGATAACAGGTTACATTCCATCAACACCGAATATGCCCGGGGGAAATGCAATTAATCCGGGGGATATATTAACAGCGTATAACGGAAAAACCGTAGAAGTTTTAAACACTGATGCAGAAGGAAGGCTTATTTTAATGGATGCTCTTTCTTATGCTGTTAAAGAAGATAAACCCACGCATATTGTAGATTTTGCTACACTTACCGGAGCTATTGTTGTTGCCCTTGGAACAATTACAACGGGTTTATTTTCAAATAATGATGAAATGGCACAAGGTATATTAAATGCAACGGAGAAATCCGGCGAATATGTTTGGCGGATGCCTATACACGATGAATACGGAAAATTGCTTGAGTCAAAAATAGCAGACTTAAAAAATATAGGTGGTAGGGATGCAGGAAGTATTACCGCAGCTAAGTTTCTTGAAAACTTTATTGATGACACACCCTGGGCACATCTTGATATAGCAGGAACGTCTTATATAGATAACCATGAATATTTAAAACCGAGCGGAATGGGCGCTATGATAAGCACTATTACAGAATGGTTACTGGATTTTTCAAAATAATATTATTAAAGGTACTAAATATGAAAATAAAGAAAGCATTATTAATTTTTATTCTTAGTGTATTGCCTTTTATGGTTTTTGCGCAAAATAACGGGAATACAGGCACACAGGAAAATAATTCTTCAGATAATTTACAGATAAATAATGAAAATTTACCCAAATTAGATATACTAAGGCCGATTAAAAAATTCAAAGGCCGTCTTCCTATTAAAGCGTGGATTAACTGGAATGAAAGACGTTATAGTGATTTAAAAATCATTAATGATTGGCTTCCGTATAACTATGCTTATCCAATAAGAAGGAGTATTTCTTTCGGTCCAATGATTATTCCAATTCCTATTATCGCATCCGGCGGCGGTTCTGTAGTTAATGCTAACAGTGCAACGTTGTATCATAGAATACTCAGAGATGATTCAGCTAATTATGGAGTTACTGTTAATAAAAAATATAATTTATATATAGTTTTTGAAGGTGTTACCAAGCCAAAAGAAGATTTTAAAGCATATGGTATTATAT
>CALGPD010000493.1 GCA_937960625.1 uncultured Spirochaetia bacterium
TTGTTTCTGGTCTGGAAAATTTGTAGCTGTAGATGCAATAGGGAACATTTATATTTCACAAAACGGAAAAGAATGGCCCTCATCTCCAAATGCTTCAACTATTATCGCATTATTTGATATTGCCGGGCTTAGCTATGATATTGAATATATTAATCCGTAGAATAATATTAATGCTCTACCGTTATATTAATAACTTCAGTTGATTCGACTTCAAACCTAAACTCGTTGTATATGGTGATAGCTGATTTACCCGGATTTTTTGCTTTAAAAATAAATTTGGCAAGAGCATTATCAGCTCCCGTAATGTTAGGGTCTTTCATCCGTTCAGGGTATTTATATTCTACATTCCTGTCAACAAGGTCAATCACATTTTGATCAGATATTTCGAATCTAGAATCATAACCTACGGAACGGTGAAGTGTATAGGGATAATATAATACATCGCCAACTTTTATATTTACATTTTCAATATTCTTAATATTAATTTCCTGTTGCATTTTTATTTTACGTTTACCGTTATTTTATACGTTTTATGAACATTGCCTTGCCATTCATGTTTAATAATTATATTTGCTTTACCTTTTGAAATTGCTTTGAAAAGAAAAGAGCTTCTTGTCCGTATATTCTCAGGACCGTCAGAATGCTCTTCATAACTGCGCATAGGGCTAATATGAGTAACGTGGTCATCAACTAAAGCAACAACGTCTTTATTGTCAACGATACACCCCGCATCTATACCCATCTCATCGCGTAAAGCATATTTATATAGAAGCAAATCCCCTACTTCTACATCTACATAATCCTTAGAATTAATTTTTACTAATGCCTGTGTGCTTATAGCCATAGTATTTCTCCATTATTCTGATTTAACACTCCGTACCAATAGTGTATATCATATCTAACACTTTTTCACGTTATATTTTTAAGTTTTTATTAAAAAGCGGTTAAGATTCCAATAATATTTTAAATTTTCGGCATGAAAAGCAAAAAAATATCACAAAAAAGTTTTAAGCAGTAATTTGAGAATTATTTCCGCTTTTATATTTTGTATGTTTCCAGATATAAAAACGTAAAAACGATGATAATAAATTAATAAAGGAGAATGCAAAAAAGAAAATAACAAACAATATCCCCGATGCTTTCTGCATCAAGTTATATCCCGCAAACGCGCTGAAAAGTGAGATTACAAGGTAAACAATCCATGAAAAAACATCTTTCTTTCTCTGAAAATAGTTGGGGCTGTTTTCCTTTTTACAGTTTAACCAGTAACTTTTTGAAATCCAGAATATGAATATAGACAAACATAGATTTATTGTTCCGGTTAAAATATATTTTATTGGGTTATCCGATTCAAAGGTAAAGATTAGAAAGCCAATTCCGGCAACGAGGAAAAACAAACCTTCAATTTGTAGTTGAATCTTTGATAATGTTTTTCTAATTTTAATCATTTAAACGCCCCTGCTTAACTATATTAAAATTATCAAAATTCACAATGTTTCTCAAGTAAAAAAAATACGTTTCTTTTAATAAATAATGTTATATTCTAGGCATGAGCGGAAATTTTTATGAAAAAGTATATAAAATTGCCATGCAAATACCTTATGGAAATGTTACAACGTATGGGCATATCGCACTTCTCGCGGGAAAACCTAACGCGGCACGTGCTGTAGGGTATGCTCTGAAAGCAATCCCTGTTAAAATGCTTAATCAAATACCGTGGCATAGAGTTATTAACGCAAAAGCATGCATCAGTATAAAATCAAACCCTGAAGCTGCCGTTCTTCAAAAACAACTCCTTGAAAACGAAGGCGTTATTTTTGATAAAAACGGTAAAACTGATTTTAAAAAATATGGATGGTTTCCCGTATAAAAGCAGGTCTAAAATTTAACAGCGCAGAAGACAGACGAATCCTTTTTAATGCCTTCTGCGCTATGAAGCAAGAATTTTCAAGAAAACAATTTATATTAATAATCTATAATTTCATTCTCTATCTTTCATTTTTCTTTCGAAAGCTTTCTCAAGCTCTTTTTTTAACAAACTTTTATTTTTTTTATCTGATTTTTTCTTTTCATTATCTTCACGTTGTTTTTCTTTTTCTTCAGGCTTTTTCTTTTTTTCCTTTAATTTTTCCGGAGTACCGTTGTTATTATTTCGATGATTTAGTTCATCTTTATAATCTCTTCCCGTGCCGGGCATATATTTCCACGTTGTTCGTAACATTTTAACAAATACTTTCAACTCTTTTTGATTATTTATATAAATGCCGTTTTCTTTAAGAATTTTGTTTAAAGTAACACGCAGATATCTTCTAATTTCACCGGAAGGCGTTGTTCTATAAATAACGTATAAATCCTTAAAATGAAGAATGCTGCTGAATTCCGCGTACCCCCATGCAAATATTTTATAATTCTGCCGGTTAAACCTTAATCCTACGGGCATAGCTGTAAGAATACGTTCATCCCTTGAATTAACGAATATTTCCATAATCAACCATAAAGTTTTTTTATCTTTTACGTTATAATTGCGTTTGGAAAGAAACCTTAAAATCATATTATTAACTTTTTTGCTTTTTACGTTGGATATTGCATTTAAGACGTTGTAAATTATTTTTCCGTCTTTAATGAAACTCAGTTTCTTCTCAATTATTTTAATATGATGAGGTTTAATATCTTTTGCCTTATTAACTAAATTTACGCTTGCCTGCAACCTGTCTTCATGTTTCTTAGATGAAAGGTCTTGAATTATTCCGCCTGTGCCTTTACACGATATAAACATTGCCATTAAAAATATAATTGTAACGAGTTTTTTCACTTTTACCTCAAAAATAAACCTTATACATATTTATAATCGGCAGAATACCCCTAATTTCTACAATGCGTTTACAATTAAAAAAGCCCGTTTTTAAAATAAACGGGCTAAAACTTTATCAACATTTATATCTAGAAATATATATCGCGTTTACCGCCTTCAATTTCGTTTATTATCTCTTTTGATTTTTGTTTAACATTTTCGTTTTGTATATGATCGAGCATTGAATAAACAACGTTCTTGCCTTTCTTCTTGGTTTTATTAGAAGCATAATCCTCAAGGTATTCAACAAAAGTAAACAACGCGTTAGGCAGACAATGAAGGTTAATTAAACCGGGTTTCGCAAGATCCATGAAATCTGCGCCTACCCTGCCCTTTCTATAACACCCTGTACAGAACGAAGGTATATATCCGTGGTCAAGCACATCGTAAATAACTTCATCAAGGGTTCTATGGTCCCCTAATGAAAACTGTCCGGGTTCTTCATTTTTTGTGTAACCGTCAGGCGCGGTTTTTGACCCAGCTGACATTTGAGAAATTCCCAAATCAAGCAGGTCTCCGCGTAATGCGGGTTTTTCCCTCGTTGTGAGTATTATACCGGTATATGGAACTGAAAGACGTAAAACCGCGACAATTTTCTTAAACGTTATATCATCTACAGGATAAGGAACTTTGTTTGCTGTGGGCGCGTTTTGCGCGGGCTCCAACCTTGGGACGGATATTGTATGCGGCCCAACACCGTAGGTTTTATCAAGGTGATTCGCGTGAAATAATAATGACAGCACTTCAAACCGGTAATCATATAAACCGTATAAAGCGCCTATACCGAAATCATCTATTCCGCCCTGAATCGCTTTATCCATAACTTGCAGCCGTCTTAAATAATCAGCTTTAGGCCCGGAAGGATGGTATTTTTTATATATTTCCGGGTTATAAGTTTCCTGAAAACAAACATAAGTGCCTATACCCGCTGATTTCAATCTTTTAAACTCATCAATTTCCAAAGGAGCAATTTCTACGTTAATGCGCCTTATTTCACCCTGCCCTTTTTTCACGCTGTAAATTGTATCAAGGGACTCCATAACAAAATCAATAGGAGAAAGTTCGGGATGTTCACCGGTCAAAATCATAAGCCGTTTATGCCCCTGATCTTCTAAAATTTCAACCTGTTTTTTGATTTGTTCCTGTGTTAAAGCC
>CALGPD010000494.1 GCA_937960625.1 uncultured Spirochaetia bacterium
TTAAATACCCCCCAGTTTTTAATAAATTAGCCATATTTTTCACAGCTAATTCATTTTCAGGAATATGTTCAAGTACACTTATACAAGTAATTAAATCAAATTTATTTTTCATTTTTGGTTTTAATATATTTTCGTTTTTTACCGGATAATGTCTGTTAACAATATTAGACGTCCAGTAGTCTTTTACATTATCAATTGCAGTTACATCGTAACCTGAATATTTTAAAACATGTGGGAAAGCAGTATCGCCTGAACCAACATCTAAAATAGATTTAATTTTATGGTTAACAAGAAAATTAAAAATAAACCTGTATTCAATTGGACGTTCTTTTATTGTATCCCTATGTTGATTTGCATCGTGTTTATTTATTATATTGACAAGCGGTTTCAATAATGCAAAATAAAGCCTTTTAAATATATTTTTTAGAATTCCCACTCAGCATCCTTCCTGGTTGTTAATTATAATCTATTCCATTTTTTTTATAAAATTTCTTCAAATATTTCTTATATCTTTTAACATATCGATAGCGTTCTTTTGGGTCAAACAATTTTTCACTTTCTACAGCATAACGAAAACTATCATTTATTTTTTTAATTTTTTTTAGCGGTGATTTAATTATTAATCTATTAATGAATTTTAATTTTAATACTAAAAATTTAATTACAAATTTAAAAATTTCGAAAAATGAAAATTTATAATTTTTATGCTGATTTTTGACTTTATTATATAGTTCAAATATATACTCGCCGGCTCTAATATGATTTTTACCATCACCGTATTGTATCGTGGATTCAATTATTTTTTGTCGTTGTTTTTCGAGTTTATCAAAGCCTTTTAAAATACCTGTATCATAAAAATCATCAATCGCCTCTTGTGCTTGCTCGTAAGTTTCAAATACGGGATGACCTTTGTAAATCATTGCACGTGAAAAATCTTTACTAACAGGATTGATAAACATACTTTGTTTACCCAACAACCATGCTTCCATAGATGTAGTGCTTTCAAAAGCTATCCATAAGTCAGAAACATTAATTAAATCACCTATATCTTCTTCATGCTGGATAAAAATAGTATTTGAGAATTTATCTAATCCATATAGTTCACTTAGTTCTATCGAAGGTTCAATAGGATGGCATTTTAAAATAAATAAAACATCTGGGTTATTAATAATTAATTTTTTATAAATACTATGTAATAAATCCTTAGATTTTCTGAAAATTTCAATATCTTTGTCAGTAAATAACTTTTCCAAAATTTGCTTCTTTTTTTCAAAATACGAGCCCAAAAATATACTAAAACTCCATCCTGCAAGCCCTATAACTTTTTCATATTTTTCTTTATCATATTTTTTTATGAAATCTGTTTTAACTAGAAAATCAAATATTTTATATTTATCAAATCCAGTAGCACCGCAAACTTTTATTTTTTCATTCTGTATATCCTTGATGTATTTATTCATTAATTTCAGATTGCGTTCTGACCATTGAAGATGTAAATCCTCTATGTGACTTTGTTCCTTATCCAATCCATATGTGCTTTGAATTACTTTTTTTTTCTCCATTTCTCTGAAAATACCCTCAACCATCAATGTTACAGCATAAAATCCCATGTTTTTAGAATATTTAAGAGCATTTAATAGGTTAATAGCCCCACGCGGATTAGATAGAATGACAATTTTAGGCTTATATTTATAGAGATAATATTTATAATTTACATAATTTTTTCTTTTAACTTTTAGACCATATTTCATTTCTAGATAACTCAAAATAGGTTCGACAATATTAATATCTCTTTTTAATTTAGGCCACTCTAAGCTTAAGATATCAATACTCATAATTTTTCCTTAGCACTTAATCTTCACATTTTAATGAAAAATACAGAGTGTAATTTCCAAGAAAATGTAAAATCAATAAAAAAATACTATTGATGTATAAAAAAAACAACTTAATTTTAAAATTGCCTTGCCTCAGTTAAATTGGACTTCCTGCTTAGTTGGCTAAGCAACGATTTTTTCATTTAAACGTGCGTTATACTCTTTGTTTTTTGTAATTCTAATTTCTCTCGCTTTTTGCAATTTCAATTGCCTTTCTTGTAATATCCTCTTGATCTTTACCCGAAAACACATCAGCAGGGCGAAGATAATTTATACCTGCATGATAGCGTTTATTATAAAAATCAACGTATTTTTTTATTATTCCTTCAGCATCGTTAAAATAAACAGGGTTTTTAGTCTGGAGAGCTTCTTGTCTGGTTAACCCTACAAAACGCTCGGCTTTTCCGCTCATATCGGTCATTAATTCTTAGTTTAAAATATAACGGGAATAACCGTCCAGCATGAAAATAAAAAAATAATTTACACCACGCAAAACCACATACGCAATATCAGTATGCCAATGATAATGAACTTGTTCCGGCTTATGCTTATACTCTTTTCCGCTGCCATCATTGCTTTGATACGTTTTACATAATAAACCATATTTATTTAAAATCCTGTAAACGCTTGCTGGACTAATATATAC
>CALGPD010000495.1 GCA_937960625.1 uncultured Spirochaetia bacterium
ATTTAGCGCGGACCGGTCGAATGAAATTCAATACATACTCATGCATTCTGAGATAACCCATGTTTATATAGATATGTCATCTGTTAAAAATGATTGGCTGGATTTTTTAAAACAATTGCGCCAAACTGAAGGCGGAAGCAAGTATAAAATAATGGTTACTTCCGATAGGCAGGATAAAGAATATATTAAAGAGCTTTTAATGCTTGGTATTGTAGGTTTTCTACCAACGACCCTTGATGCAGAGAGAACGTATTTAAAAATTCTTAAAATTTTTAAAACAACAGATGAATTAAATCAGAACCGTAAACATTTTAGGGTTAGCGTGCCCGGAGAAAATCCAATTAAGGTTAATTTTAGAATTCCTAATACTGATAAGTTTATAACGGGAAAACTAACAGATTTAAGTATAGTTGCAGTTGCTTTCAGGCTTGATAATCCCGTGGATTGTGAAGAAATCGCTGTGGGCAATATTCTTGATAAGGTCCAGCTAAAGATTAATAATAAACTCGCTCTTGTTAACTTACGGATACTTAAATCCGGTGCTATTACAGTAGGCCATATAGTAGAAACTTCTGAGAATACCATGAATTTGATTTCTCAATTTATCTATCATGAGATGGTGAAAAAAGTTAACGGAACCCATATTTCCCAGCGGGTTAAAGCTTAGTTTTACATTTTTGTTACAGATTATAGTACTATAATCATATGTAAATGTTTTAATATAATAACAACCCGAAAAATTAATTAACAACTCCTTTTACCACATGAAAATATAAACACTCATCAAGCAATGAAATTTATTTTATGATATAAACTCAATTGTCATGAGATTTTCAATGTAAATAAATATTAAAAATATATGAGTATTTATAAATATTGTTTTACTTTTATATAAAATCAATTAGTATATTCACGCTATATAAAATTTATTTTTAGTATTAAGTAAATTTGAGGAGAACAAAATGGCAGTTACAAAATCTCATATTGAAACTTTGGGTAATCCAACTCCAATCGGATTAATGGGGCTTGCATTTGGATGCAGTGCATTAGCGCCAATGGAACTCGGTTTAACCAGCCCGGGAGCTAAAATCTGGTTATGGGTATTAATGATGGGCGGCGTCATGCAGATATGGGCTGGTATTGTTGACCTTATTAACCGCAACGAATTAGGCGCAACCGCATTTACACTTTATGGTTCACTCTGGTTGATAACCGGCTGGCAAATGTCTTCGGGCATAAATATAGGTTTACCTGCTAAAGCCTTTATTTATATCATATTCCTGTTTTTCACTATTTACATGATGATAGGATTTATGACAGTGAGTTTGAACTTAACATTGGTATTTTGTGAGTTCATTTTAATATTTATAATTGAAATAATTTCAAGTTTTATTCCTTCATTACATCATACTACGGTTTACATTGTTGGCGTTCTTCATACTCTTGCAATGTTTCAGGTGGTTTGGGCCGCGGCCGGAGGTGTGCTGAATACGCGGCTTGGTAAGGATTTATTTAAACAGGGCCATCCGCCTTTAAAAGCAGCTGAAGAAAGAATTGCAGATGATTTTACTTCGGTTAGAAAACACGTTGAACTTAGAAAACAAATTGTAGGGTTTTTATACAAACACTGGGAAGAAAAAGGCTGGGAATGGATATCCACTGATGAAATGTGTAAAATATTAAATAAGAAGCCTGCTGAACTTGTTCCCGATTCATGGTATTTGTATCAAAAAGGTTATGTGGGTTTGGATGAGGAAAAACTTAGACAAGACCCTGCTGCCCCAAAGTTAGTTAGATTAACAGCCGCGGGTATTGACTATTACGGCCAATTACAGCAGAAAAAATTCAAATTTTAATTATATTTTTCAGGGCAGGGTTTTAAATATATCCCTGTCCGTTTCTTTTAATCTAATGTAATAACATGGTGTTTAAACTCATCAATGTTGAAACTTTTTATAAGATTGTTAATGAAATTCTGTCCGAATAAATTTATATAATACAACGGGGAGAATATCCGTTCCTGTAGCGCGTTATTTGGAGTTAACGAACTTTTCAGCTTTTCAATCTGCCCTCGCTCAACTCCTTGCAGCCGTTCATAAGCTTTAATATATTTTTCTTCAACTTTATTAAGTTCGTATTCTATTTTCCGAAGTGAACTGTTTATACTTTGTAAAGGCTCATTTCCTTTATCTTTAACATATTCAGTGAGATTATCAACTTGTTTCCATATTTGTTTAGTAAACTCGTTTATTTTAATTTTTTCCTGTTCGGTTCTGCTGTCATCAGAGATTTCAATATTACCATTAATTATATCATGAGCAGCGAAACCGTATTTATCAATAACGCGTTTTTCCCTGCCTGTAATAACCGTTGCGCTTACTCTTGGGAAAATTGCCGGCATATTTGTTTCAAGCATAGAATAAACATTTTTCAACTGAGAGAAATAAGAAACTTCACCCGGCCCGGCAACATAAGCGCAAGTTGGGAAAAGATAATCCTGAACCACCGGACGCACCCCAACCCCTGGAGAAAATTCAACGGCATTTTCATAAACATAATCCGCGAAATCATTTTTTAAAAATGTTTTATCACCGCACCTGAAACCCTTATTGTTAATCATTATTTTTTCTCTTTTTCCGTTTATATGCGCGAATAGATTTGATATGTTGTCTTTTTGTATCAGCCCGATGCCGGATTTTCCCGTTTCATTTATAGTGTTATTGATTTCAATATCATTTAGAATGATTTTTTTATATATATGTTTTGAGAATTCCCTTAATATTTTAGGCTCCAAAACAACGAGTCCCTGTCCATGAAAAAGTTTTTTATAAACATACGAGACATTTTCAGCAATGTTTTTCGTGTGATTAGTAAACAGTTCTTTAACTTGAGCCGTGAAATCCGTTTCCCTTAGTTTATAAAAGATTTCAATATTGGTTTTTTCAAATTCCTTTGAAGTCTTGAAATTATAAATAGGTTCACCGGTATGGTTTATATCAAACCTGAAAGTATTAAGCCCGTATTGTTTATCAGGAAACTCAAGCTTATTAATCTCATCAATATCATGGTCATCAGAGCCGTTCCAGAAAACCGGTATATAATTTTGTCCGGTCTTGAGTGTTAATGTTTTTGATAATTTTATTGCTGTAATAATTTTATACAAAGTGTATAAAGGCCCTGCATAGATATGAGGCTGCTGTCCGGTTATAACAACGTGTGTGCCGTTTTCTGTTAGTTTTTCAATGTTTTCATCAACACTTTTGTCAGGTAATAAATTGTTATTGTATTTTTTAAGTTTTTGCGCAAGTGCGTTTGAAATTTCTTTTTCATTTTTAATTTTTGCTATTTCATGAACTGAAAAACCGTGATTATATGAATTGATATTAATTCGGTTAATATATTCAATGAAAATTTTTTTGTTCTTAAATGCGTTTATATTTTCAAATGGAAGATATTCAACGTTCATGTTTTACTCTCTTAATAAAATACGTATAATAATATAAAGGTAAAACCCTTTGGAGTGAACAAAAGCGAAAATAAAATTTGTTTGCGTTAACTTAATCATTGCTGTTATTATGACTATAAAGTTTAGGAAACGGACAGCATAATGAAATACATTGCGGGAATAGATTTAGGGCAATCAAGCGTAAAACCCACAACAGGTATCTGTATAATGGATATGGATAAAAACGTTTTGTATACATCGACAACGAATTCTTTAAATGAAATCATTAAAATTATAAAAGAGTTTGAATGCGCTTCTGCTTATATCGATGCTCCGCTGAAACTTCAATTTGATAATGTGGAAGGAGTGTATTTAAATCGGAAAGCAGAAAGCCTGTTAATCAAACGGAAAAATAAATTCAGTATAAATAAGCGTTTCTCTCCCATGCCTGTAAACATGCTTTCTACTTTAGGGCAAAGGGCAATAACCTTAAAGAACAGATTGGTAAATGAAACCCCGGTTAAGCGCGTATACGAAGTTCATCCCAGAACAACGAGCGAATACCTTGGAATTGAGCATCATAAAAACGATTTTAAAAAATTTGCGTATAAATTAAACTCTGTATCGGGAATTGATATTAGGGATAATTCATGTGAACACGTTGTTGATGCTGTTATCTGCGCGTTTACGGGATATTTAAGGGAGGCGGGAAAGTGTATTTTTGTGGGTGATGAAGAGGAGGGCATGATAATAGTCCCTGCTCCGAGTGATATAAAATGCGTTTTTTTTGACATGGACGGTACGCTTACAGAAGTAAAAAGTCCCTGGCAAAAAGTTTTTGAAGATTTCGGATTATGGAAAGATAAGGGAGAAATTTTTTTACAGGATTTTCTTGATAATAAATTCGGGTATGAAGAGTTTTGTGTAAGAGATATAAAATGCTGGATGGATGCAGGTTTAACAAAACAGAAAATTGAGAACTCTTTGAATGAAATTGGGATAAATGAATTAGCGGTTCAGGTTATTAAAGAACTTGCGGGCAGTGGTGTTAAGTGTATTATAATTTCAACGGGCTTTTATTCAACAGCAGAACGTATTTCTGGTTTGTGCGGTTTAAAATTCGAAAAAGGTTTGGCGGATTTATCTGCGAATACTCTCAGCGTTTTTGCAAATGAAATCGTTGAGAAGAATAATCTGCTTAAGCCTGTTCTTGATGTGTATTCTGAAACCGGCCATAAAAAAAGCAAAGGGGCAATTGTTAAAAAGTGTTTAGCAAAATTAAAAACCGGCCCTATCAGGAGTTTATCTATAGGCGATTCTCTTTCATCTGACCTTGAGTTGTTTGAGATAACCGGGGATTTCGTTTATGTAAATCATGCCCGGGATATTTTAAAACTGCTGGAAAAAATAAATATAAATTACGATTAATCTATTTAACTTTTTTCATCCATGTGAGTTCAAACTCGTTGAAATAAACATCATCATCCATGTATCTGCTTTTTGTCTGTTTGACCATTGGTCCGATACATGAATATTGTTTAAGAAGGCTTTGTAAAACGCCTTTGGTGAACAGTTCTGGAAAGATTGTGTTTTCTTCAATTTTAGCAAAACCGGGTTGTACATCTCTTGTTTTCCATATACCAGTGTTATCACCGCGCACAACTTGAATATATAATTTATGAATATTAATCACTCCATTTGTGGGGTTTTCTTCCGGTTCAATTACGTTCTTTTCAATAGCTCTGGGATAAATTTCGTCTCCGGCTTTTGTCCACAGGGTTTTATTTTTTTGTTTTTCAAGTTGGTTTAAAAAATCCTGAAAAATTGAATAATCATACCATGAGTCATCTTCAAACTTATCTTGACTGGTAATATCCAAGTTATTGCTTTTTGCAAATTCCAGAATATGATTTAATACAAAACCGCTTATTTCATTCATTATTAACTCCATTAGTTTAATAACTTAATTGATTCAGCATTATATTTTAATAATTTTCGATTTGTCTTTCAAGGTCTCTTTGTTTTATTGTATCTCTTTTATCAAACAATTTTTTGCCTTTACAAACCCCGATTTCAACTTTTGCTTTTCCGTTTTTAAAATATAAACTCAAGGGGACTAATGTTAATCCCTTTTCTTTTGTCTTGGCATCGAGTTTTTCAATTTCCTTTTTATGCAATAATAACTTTCTATCCCTTGTGGGTTCATGGTTTTGCCTGTTACCGAATTTATACTCTGCAATATTTAAGCTGAACAGCCATGCTTCACCCTTGACTATTCTCGCAAAGCTATCCAGGAAATGAACACTGCCCTTTCTAAGGGATTTTACTTCTGTTCCCTGAAGCACAATACCTGCTTCATATGTATCTAAAACGTGAAATTCAAACCGTGCCTTTTTGTTTTTTGCGATTATTTTTTTCTTATCCATGATTTATTAAAATTATGCTTTATCTAAAGTTAAGTTTCAAATAAAATAAAAAAAAATTATCATTCAAAGTGAAATACAATATTTTTTCATTTATAACATTTTATTTTTCTAAAAACAGTGTTATATAAATAAATTTTTTGTAATAATCGAACGATTTTAATATTATTAATCAAAGCTTTTGTATTAATTATATAATTGATAATTTATTCTTAGCAATAGAGGGCCGGATTAGAT
>CALGPD010000496.1 GCA_937960625.1 uncultured Spirochaetia bacterium
CTATATTGGTGAGTTTAATACTAAAGGCGCGATTTTTGAAAAACTGGTTTTCGCAAAACTTAAATATTATGATAAAGACAAAAAGAAAAAAGAACATATGAGCGTTATTTGTAAAAACCCTCATGTGAAAAATCAAAAGATACATCCTTTCCTCGTTTCATTTAAAAAATCAGGTTTATTGAAAAGCGAGATGCCTGTATACACTTTTGATAAGAAATTATCAAGTGAAATGACTGACAAAGCGAAAGGTAAGCAAACCTTTGCTTTTTATATCAGATACGTAAATAAAGGCCAGATATTCAAACTTACAAAGATTTTTACCTTTACTGATGGAACGTATTTTATTGATTTTAAAATACGTATTAAAAATGAAACTTCAGGAGATAATGAAATTGTTACTAAAGACGGCGGTGCAGAAGAGGAAGGCTATTACGTTTTCTTTGGCCGCGGATTAGGACAATTTATACGGAAAAAATTCCGCAGTTATTTTGATGAAGAGATCCGGTTGTTGAGTTATAGTAAAGTTGACGACAAAATAAAAGAGATAGATAAAAAAGAAAAAATTGAGCAAAAGTTATATCCTAATCAAGCTGATTGGGCCGGGTTTGACAATAGATATTTTTTTATCGGAGCTGATTTAAAAAGAGCCGCAAAACTTTCAGGCCCGGGTGGTGCTGCAAGAAAGTATAATGCGGTTAGAAATATTATTGTTGGAAGAGAAAAGAAAAGCTTTCAAGAATACTTAATAATGAGCTTTTTTAAATTAAAACTTTCCGGTAAGAATGATACAAAAGAATCCGTTGTAAGGTTTTACTTAGGCCCTAAAGATGACAGCAGGTTAGAAGAAACCGGTATTGCGGGAATGAATCTCGTTGATGATAGAGGCTGGGCAATTTTCAGGCCAATAGGGCAGGGAATTAAATGGCTGTTAATTAAGATTGATTCCGTAGTGGGTAATTTTGCAATTTCAATCATTATACTTACAATATTAATTAAATTATTATTGCATCCTTTAAACAAAAAGAGTACTGAATCTGCTAAGAAAATGCAAATACTCCAACCAAAGGTTAAGGAATTAAATAAACAATACGCCAAAGACCCGCAGGCCAAGCAGAGGGCCCTGATGGAGTTGTATAAGAAGGAGGGTATTAATCCCCTTGGAGGATGTTTGCCTTTACTTTTGCAAATGCCTTTCTTTATTGCATTGTTTCAGACACTACCGACAATAGTTGAGTTAAAAGGTGTAACGTTTTTATGGATTACGGATTTATCAAGTCCGGATACTGTAGCTTATATTGATTTATTCATTACTGACCAGATAAATATTCTGCCATTAATAATGACATTGACTACCATACTGCAGTCCAAGTTATCTTCCGCGGGGAATGCCGGAGATAATAAACAGCAGAAAATGATGATGTTATTGCCCGTAGTATTTTTATTTATTCTGTATAAGATGCCTTCAGGTTTGGTATTATACTGGACTGTTCAAAACTTACTGCAAATGGGACAGCAGGTGTTGGCTAATAAGAAGATTGAGCATCAGCAGGAAATAAAACAACAGCAGGAACAAGCTATGGCCGGTATACCTAAAAAAGCAAGAAAACAAGCCGGCAATAACAAGAAAAAGAAATAATATCAGGAGGCAGCAATGTTAGTACAGGAATTCGAAGGAAAGAATAAAGATGACGCTGTCAAAAAAGCGCTTGAAACTTTAAGATTAACCATTGATCAAGTTAAGATAGAATATATAGAAGACGGTAAAGCATCCTTTTTTGGCTTTAAAAGCGGTAAACCCGCAAAAATAAAAGTTTATTATGAAGAAGCTGAAAGTGAATTCGCTGAAGAGGTTAAAAATTACCTTAAAGGGTTTTTTGAAAAAATGCCTGTTACGGTAAACGTTGCTTTTGAGAAAGAAGACAACGATAAAATAGTATTTAAATTAATGAGTGAAGATTCCGGATTGTTAATAGGGAAACGGGGAAAAACTCTTGAATCTATTCAGCTTTTAGTAAATATTGCTTTAAATAAAAAGAAAGAAGACTGGAAAAAGATTATTCTCGATATTGAGGGATACCGGGATAAACGTGAAGAAGCATTGAAGCGTCTTGCTTTGAACGTTGCTGATAAAGTAAGAAAAACAGGCCGGTCTAAAATTCTTGAAGCAATGAATCCTTTTGAAAGACGCTTGATACACATAACACTTCAGGATATGCCTGATATTGAGACTGTTTCAGAAGGTGACGGTGTATTTAAACGCGTTAAAGTTTACAAGAAAAAAAACAGGCGGGATAACCGCAACAACAGAAATTATAGAAAAAGATATGACCGATAACACAATTGCAGCCCTTTCCACACCAGTAGGAAAGGGCGCTATTGCTGTAATAAGAGTATCAGGAAAAGATACGTTTAATATTATTTCAAAGTTTCTGCCAAAAAATGTTGATATTGATAAAATAAAAGGTCATTCGGCAATACATACCCGTTTAATCGATTATAATACAAATGATATACTTGATGATGTTTTAATTACTTTTTTTAAAAAACCTAGAAGTTTTACCGGTGAAGATATAGTTGAAATTTCATGTCATGGCGGTAGTGTAATTCCATACCGGATTTTAAATTCACTTTTTGAAAATGGCGTAGTTCCGGCACAAAAAGGGGAGTTTACCAAACGGGCATTTTTAAACAATAAAATAGATTTAACACAAGCTGAAGCTATTGCCGATTTGATTGCTGCTCCTACAATCACGGGAGCTAAACTCGCGCTTTCCAACGTATTTAAAAGGTTTTCCGCAAAAATTGATGAGATGAAGAATTTACTCGTTGATTTATTAGCGCATATTGAAATTTGTATTGATTATCCTGATGAAGGTATTCCTGAAGCAGATGAGAGTGCGATTAAAGAGTTGGAAAAAACAATTAGTGATGAAGTCCGTGTTATCTTGGAAGATACCAAGCGGGGACGCAGATTATCAGCTGGAATAGTCGTTGTATTGGCCGGAAAAACCAATGCCGGCAAGTCTTCATTGTTAAATTATCTTGCCAGAGAAGAGCGGGCAATTGTTTCCGGGATACATGGCACAACGAGAGATGCTCTTGAAATAAATATTGAAATTGAAGGAGTGCCATTAACCCTTGTTGATACAGCTGGCCTCCGGGATGCGGGTGATGAACTTGAAATTCTTGGCAGGGAGAAAACGCATAAATATCTTGAGGAAGCTCATCTTGTTTTATTTGTAATGGATTCATCGCGAGAAATTGATAAAAAAGATTTTGAACTTTACGGTAAATTAAAAACAAAGGATATCATTTTTGTATTAAATAAATCAGACCTTGAAACTAAAATTGATAAGGAAATTGTTTTAAAGTCATTTAATTCTACATCTCAAGTTGTTAAGTTGTCAGCTTTAAAAAAACACGGTATTAAGGAATTGGAAGATAAGTTAACGTATTGGGTAAGAGGCCATGAAAAAGGCATGGATGATAATGCCGTAATTGCAAGTATGCGCAGCGAAAAATTACTTATAGAAATTATTGAGACACTGGCAAAGGGTATGAAAGCTTTGAATAATGGAGAACCTCCCGAGTTTTTAGCGCTTTATTTCCGGGATGCTTTAAATCTTTTTGGAAAAATAACAGGGGAAGTAACAACTGAAGATATTCTAAGCCGTATGTTTGAAAGGTTTTGTGTGGGTAAATGATTTTATTTTGATAAAAATATTTGCTTGACTAATTATGCAAATAAATTTATATTAATAATCACTTTAATTTACGTTATAAGGAGAAAATTATAAGACGCGGTAGCAGAGGAAAAGATGACGAGTTTCGAGTTAATGAGGAGATAAGAGTACCGGAAGTCCGCCTCGTTGACGATGAAGGTAATCAGATAGGTGTAGTGAAATTGTCTGATGCTATCAACCGGGCTAAAGAAAAAAATCTTGATCTGGTTGAAGTTTCACCGAATGCCAAACCTCCGGTTTGTAGAATTACGGATTACGGAAAGTTTAAGTTTGACCGTAAAAAGAAGCTTAGAGAGCAAAAGAAAAAACAAAAAGTAATTCATGTAAAAGAGATGAAATTCCGCCCGAAGATTGACCAACATGATTATAATTTTAAGGTTGATCACATTCGGAAATTCTTAAAACACGGTGATAAAGTAAAAGTAACTGTAATGTTTAGAGGCCGTGAGATTGTTCACTCTGAATTAGGAATGGATATAATGAAAAAAGTTATTGAAGATTTGAAAGATGTATCCATTGTTGAGAAAGAACCGAAACAAGAAGGCCGAAATATAATTATGCATTTAACGCCAAGCAACGAATAAAGGAGTATATTGTTATGCCAAAGATGAAAACGAAAAAAAGCGCGGCAAAAAGATTTAAATTTACCGGAAAAGGTAAAGTAAAAAGAAATAAAGCATTTAAAAGTCATATATTAACCAAAAAATCTACTAAAAGAAAAAGAAATTTTAGAAAAAGTGAAATTGTAGATAAAAGTGATATGGGTCATGTAAAAGAAATGATGCCATACCGCTAAATAATACTTGATTGTAAGGAGAAAAAAATGCCAAGGTCAGTAAACGGCACTGTAAAAGCAAAGAGAAAAAATAAAATAATGAAACGCGCGAAGGGATTTGTTGGCGGACGAAGAAGATTGTACCGTTCAGTAATTCCCACTGTTATGCGTGCGCTTGCTTACTCATATAGAGACAGAAGAAATAAAAAACGTGATTTTAGACGTTTATGGATAGCGCGTATTTCTGCAGCAGCAAAAATTAACGGAATTAATTACAGTCAATTAATGAATAAACTAAAAAAAGCAAATATAACACTAAATAGAAAAACACTTTCAAATTTAGCAATTGTTGACCCTGAAGCTTTTGCAAAAGTTGCGGAGTTAGCCAAATCAGCAAAATAGTTATTTTATTTTAATGAAATTAAGAACAGCGTGATAAATTAACACGCTGTTTTTTTATTGTATATGTGTAATTAATTCAACAGGGGATATGTTAATTAAAGGCGGTTTAGCTTTATTAATCTAAACTGTTTGGTTCTAATATCTTTTTCAAAATAATTCTTTATAATATTTAAAAAAAGCTTGACAATAGTTTAAATAGCTATACAATGCATGTTAAATTCTTAATTCGTTTAAGAGTTAAAGTTTTTAATATTAATACCAACAGTTTTAGTGTTGCTATTATTGAACTTTTAATTTAAAGTTTATTAACCGTAGAACTCGCATTTTTTGTCCCTTGTTTGATTTATTATCCGGAAGATAAGATTTTGAACAGTTTAAAGTTTTACGGTTAATTTTTTTAATCCCCTGATTTTTTATAAATAAAGTATGGATTTTAGAACTAAAGTGATAATGCGGCTGTACACAAAATAAAGCAAGCATTCCCGTTTCAAAGGCCAAACTAAAATTTTAATCCGGAGGCAACTGAGTTGCGCAAAAGTATCAAGATAAAACCATAACCTAAAATTCAAATCAAAGCTTGAATAGTTAATAATGTGATTAAAATTTAAGCACCGCCTCATGTTTAAATACCTTCTGAAACTCCGCATTATCTTTTTTTTGATTTTGTGTAAATGGGGTTTTGTCTTTTGATTTAAAAAAGATTTAGTCAATGATGCGGTACTTGATTATTGAAGCTGTGATTTTATCATGATTGATTTTGATCGTTAATATTATTATTTACAATATTATCTATAGCTTCCTGTTTCAATATGCTTTCTGCCCACTGCCTTACTTCTTCAATATCTCTGTATTGAAACAGGAATTTTTCCAATTCCGGTCTTGTCAGTGCGTCCAGTGTAAGTAAAGCTTCTCCTAATAAAATATTATTTTCTTTCTGAAGCTCAAGAGCTTTATCCAGCATTTTTTGTGTAATATAGCCTTCTTCAATTAACAATTCGCCCAGGTGTTTTTTTGCCATTTTTTTACCCTGTAATTTTTATAATCATACATATAAAAAATAATTAGAAGAGAAAAATAAATCTATAATCGCAACTTTTTTTTTAAAATAGTTGACATATTGTCGTATTTTTGATGAAATATAAATGTAATAGTAGTATGTCTAATATTAATATGTTATATGT
>CALGPD010000497.1 GCA_937960625.1 uncultured Spirochaetia bacterium
CAACAATAGCTTTATAATACCACCATGACTGGTCGGGAAGAATAACGTGTTCACCCGGTTTTACAAAATATTGCAATAAAGCTTTTAATATGTCTTCCGAGCCATAGCCCAGCATTATATTTTTTGCTTCAACATTAAACTCTTTACTAAGTTTCTCTTTGATAAGTTTAGGATAATCTCTTGAATAAGAATTAAACATTTCCATTGAAAGAGATTTTACAACTTCATAACATTTAGGAGAAGGTCCATATTGATTTTCATTTTTGTCTAAAAGAATCATGTCTGCTCCATTCTGGTATATATTTAAGGTGTTTAAATATAGTAACAAAATTAAATAAAGTTAAGAAAAGATAATAATTAAAACTTTTAAATTCATTCTTTTATTCACTAATTATAAAAGAAAAAAGAAAAAATCTTGCAACAAACGCGAATAAGTGTTTAAATATTAAACTAAATTACTGATAATAAAAAATCAAGGAGTATAACATGAAAAAATACATAATAATTGTGCTTTTATTTATGATTTCAGCTATACATATATACGCAAAACAAACAATTGTATTAACTATTTATCCAAACATTCATATGATTGACGAAAAAAAACGGGGTAAATTGTTAATTAAAAATCTAAAACCGGGAACCCGCTATTATGTTAAAATGGTTGGACATGCATGGCTTTCTGACCAAACGGGTAGATATGCTGACCCTGTTCACGGTGTTATGATTTATTATAGAGAATTTAAAAACGGAAAATCTCAGGATAGTTACAGGGTAATAAAACACCGAGAGAGATTCGTTTTTACTACCGCAAAAACCCATCCAATATTTACAGCATTTATTATGGAAATTTACTCAAAAAGAAATAATAGAGGGAAGTTCGTAATAACATTGAGGGAATTATAATAAACAGTATAAACAAAAAAAGCTGTACAATGAATGTACAGCTTTTTTTGTTATTTTAATGGGTTTATTTTTCAAATTTATATTTATCTAATTTAGTAGTTAAAAAATCCGTAATTTTTTCTAATTGATTATTTTTCAAAAAATACCGGATTGTCAATTCAGTTGAACCACCTGTACTTAATTTTACTATTTTTTTCTGTGGTTTCATTTGAGCTAACATATTTCACTCCTTCTTCTTACAAAACACATTCTAATTAACGGATAAACAATCCTATAATATTTAACACTAATAAAAAAAAAATTAACTTTTTTTATTGTACAAATTTTTATTGTATATATTTATAAAGTAAAAATCATAATAATAAAAGAGGAACGAAATGGCAATATTTGAACCGGAAAAAAACGTAAAACTTAATTATCAAGTACACGGTGACGGAGAAAAAGCTATTATTTTTCTTAACGGCTTAACCATGAGTACCAAAGGATGGAAAAACCAGATCAAATACTTTAAAGATAAGTTTAAAGTCGTTGTTTATGATATGCGCGGACAGGGGCTATCAACAAAACCTGAAGAAAAATTTCACTTTACGGATCAGGTATCAGATTTAAAAAAATTAATGCAGCACTTGAACATAGAAAAAGCTTATTTAGCCGGGGTGTCTTACGGAACAATTATTTTAAAAGAATTTGCCATACAACATCCTGAAATGTGCGAAAAAATTATTCTAATGTCACCGGTAAGAAAGCCTGATTTTGCTTTTGAAATGGTTTTAAAAATTCTTGATGATTTACTAATAAACGATAGGATGGAAACTTTTTATGCTTTTCTTTTATACGCTTCATTTAACAGGCCTTTTAGTGATAAAATTAAACCCGAGTATCCTATTATGAATGAATTATTTATAAAAACATTACCGGCAAAATCAACTTATAATCTGTTCCATTCAGTAGATTTCTACAATGACCTTGACAATTACCCCGAACTGGAAGTTCCTACTTTAGTTTTAGGCGCAATAAACGACAGATTTGTTAACCCGGAAGACGCGGTTACTATCTCAAAAGAGGCAAAAAATGCTCAGGTAAAAATGATTGAAGGCTCTCATGCATTACCTGGTGTAAATCCAACTGATGTTAATAACGAAATAGAGAAGTTTTTTTCTTAAGGATTGATTAATTGCAGACTTTTTTGGTTGTATTTTCTTTTGTATTTCTGGCTGAATTAGCGGATAAAACTCAGATACTGGTTTTATTTCTCTCAACGAGGTATAAAAAATCTGCAACGTTAATAGGCGTGGGTATTTCATCAGCTGTTTTAATGGCATTGTCTACTTTTCCCGTAAGATATATCCATCAATTTATTGATATAAAGTATCTAAAAATAATCAGTGGTTCATTATTTATACTCTTTGGAATAATATCTTTTTTTAAAAACGAACAAGACAGCGGCATAAATTTTAAAACAGCAAGATTTCCGGCATGGCTTTTAATTTCATTCACTTTTTTTATAGCAGAAATTGGCGACCGCACACAACTAGCCGGAATTACTATGGCAATGAATTATAACAATCACTTTGCTGTATGGCTCGGTTCATGGATGGGCTTGTTTTTAGCAAACCTTCCGATTATTTTTTCCGGCCACTATTTAACTAATAAAATTTCACCCGCGAAAATAGAAAAAATTGGCGGAATACTTTTTATTCTGTTCGGTCTATATATTTTAATAAAAACTCTTTTTTATAATTAAAACGATAAAAATAATATAGTACCTTATTTTAATTATATTTCTTATTGATTAATATTTAATAAGTTTTTTGTACAATAAGGAATATAATTGAATAAGTTCAAATTTATTTTTATCATAATTTTATTTTTTACCTGTAAATTTTACGGCAGGCCTGGTTATAAAAAATTTAAATTAGGTATGAAAAAAAATCTGGTATATAAAACAATCGCAGAACTAAATCATTCAAAATTTATTGAAAAATACCTAAAAAATGGCAGCAGTAAAATCTCAATTACAGATAATGATTATAACTGCGCGGTTTTATTAGAAACTGATAAAAACAAAGTATTAATTTCAATAGATATAATATTTGAAAATATTCCTGAAAAAGCTGAAAAAAATACTAAAAAGGATTTCTTTAAATATTTAAAAAAAATTCTGGATAAAAAATACGGTAAAGGGATGTCAATTTTTGCTAATTCTATATTCACATATAAATGGTTTTATAAAAATAAATACCAAATTACTCTTTCAGCTTTTTTATTCATAAATACTATTCATTTAACCTATAAAAATTTTAACCGCACTGCCAAACAAACATTAAAACCGGAAGTAAAAGGAATCAAAGAAAAAATAAACAAGCATGAGTTTGAAAAAAATTTTTAACTCCTGCCCCTCAACTTATCACGTTTCGCTTTTGTTCTATTAAAAATATCTTCAAACAACGTTTTTTCTTCATCAGTAAAAACATTACCTCTTCTCTGCTTAACCGTTGAAGCTGTTTCAAACAATGACTTTAACGGAAATGATTTTAAAAACCTGTCCTTTGCATAGTTGGAAAACGACGGTAAATATTTCGGTAATAATCCTCCGCTAGCTAAAAGGTTACACATTGCTCCTATATATGTTCCAGTATTTAATAAACACCCTATTGAAGTTTTGCTATGGTCACCGATATAACACCCTGCTTTTATTGTACCTGTATCAGTTTTAACTCCATCAAGCATTACATCAACGGTTTCATAATTATTTTTTAAATCACTGTTCGTTGTAAGAGCACCGAGGTTAACCCACTCCCCTACATAAGAATGGCCTAAAAACCCCTCGTGATATTTATTTGAATTAGCAAGCATAATACTGTTTTCAACTTCACCGCCCGCCCGGCAGTTTTCACCGATATATGAACCGCTCCTGATTTTAGCTCCCAAAACTATTGCATTCCTTCCAATATATGACGGGCCTTCAATACGTGTAAAAGAGTGAATTTCAGCACCCTGTTCAATAATAACCGGGCCGTTCATTGTATCAAGCTCAACAAACGCATGAACATTAGAATTTTCAGCGCAGTAAACTAAATTACTGTCACCGTGAATTACGCTTGCAACGCTGAAATCACCGTGTATATTAGATTCATAAAAATTATTAAAATCATAAGCAGTTAAATCAGGCATTAGATCAACGAGTTCCCATAAATAGTTCACCATAATACCGTCAACGTGTTTTTGCTCTAATACATTTACTACTTCTTCAAAAAGGAAAGAAAAACCGCTATAGGATTCTTTTTTCAATATTTTTTTCTTTAAGAAAAAGGCAGCAGTCTCACCGTTTACCGTATAAACGCATTCTTTATCAAATTTAATTTCTTTTAAAAAATCAGGCAGCAATAAACGGGAATTAATAAACAAAGTATCTGAATCAGGAATTCCTATTTTATTTTTTACGCCATATACACTTTGTAATTCTTCTCTTATTATATGAAAAACATTTTCTTTCTTTGGTTTTAAAATATCTAATACTCTTTGTTTAATGGAACGCGTTCCGCATACAAGTTCATGTACCGGCCGTGTCAAAGTTAATGGATAAAAAGAGTTTGATTTCTCATCCTCATAAAAACAAACACAAATATTGTTCTTCATAAATTCACCTTTTAAACATAATTTGGATACTGAATAATGATAACGGGTTATTTTTAAAATATCAACCAATTTCGCTGCTTTAAGTGTTTTAATATATGATTAAATACTTGCTAAAAAGATTAAAACTTGACATTTCACGGTCATAAAGATTATAAAATACATTGTAACCGTGAAGGAGAAATATTTTGAAAAAACTATTAACCCTTGTATTTATTATTTTTTTACTCTCAATAACGTCTTTCTCAGCAGATTGGCCTATGTACATGGGAAATTTTTACATGACAGGAAACAACGATGAAATCCCCCCTGACTCAAACAGGCTTAATTGGGCATTTAAAGCGCCGAAATACGTTACCAATGCTATTGCCGCGAACCTAACAGTATACGTTACTTCAACCGATGGATATATTTACGCTGTTAATGAAGAAACCGGCCGCACCAAATGGGAATTTAACACTGGAAAGCCAATTTTTGCAATGCCCGTTGTGGCTAACGGTTACGTTGTTACTTCATCAGGGCGCAAATTCTTTTGCCTTGAAGAAGCAACTGGAAAAATAATGTGGGCAAGATTTGACCCCAATTATTATACTCAGTTTGGAACACCTATTATTTACGGGAACAGTGTTATCTATGCAACGCGTAAAGTTATTTATTCGCGCAAACTAAAAAACGGGCATGAAATCTGGTCTAATAATTCAATAGAAACTTATGGCGGGTCTCCTGTAATTTATGAAGGAACAATAGTAACATCAGGGAAAAGCTACCGGGGACAAAATTCCACATATCTTCTTGCAATAGACGCAAAAACCGGACAAAATATTTGGCAGAAAAATCTTGCGCATGACCCTAATAGCTTTACACCTTTGGTAAAAGACGGAAAAGTTTATATCGGTTCTAAAAATTATTTTTATAAGTTTGATATAAAAACCGGTGAAAAAGAATACGCTGTCAAATATAATTCAAATTTCGGTAGTGAACCAAAATACTCAAACCAGAGAATATATATTTCCGGAACTGACGGATATATTTATATAATCAATCCCGAAGACGGCAAGCCGGATAAAAAAATCCAGCATTTTTCTAAACAGGGAACACGTTTTGTAATGGTAGGGCCTAATATTTATACAACAACGGATACGGGAAAAATCCTCTGCATTCAAAGCGATACGGGAAAAATCAAATGGCAGTTTCAGGCAATGCACCGTAGAAGAGGAAAAATATTGTCAACCGCAAACGGCAGGGCATATTTCACGGTTTGGGATAGAGTTTATTCGTTGTCTGAAGGAGCGCTTAAAAAAACCAACAGGCCGGTGAATACAGGGCCAATCAGAAGAATGGCAAGAAGTAATACGTCTCCTCCATATAGAAATTCCCGAAGATATACCAGATACAGGCGTCCATATTCCAGATACAGACGGCCTTATACCCGGAACAGGTACGGCAGGGATAGGATTGCCTTAAACAACCCGCCGTATTCCCGTAATAGATACAGAAGATATACACCGCCTTACAGAAGGCCATATTCCCGTTATAATAGAAAAACATACAGAAGGAATAATACAAATGCCCCTCCTTACAGACGAACTAATACTCCAAGAAACAGGTACAATAATAATGTAGGCAGGCCTGAAAGGGTTGCCATTGTAAAAAAAAGAAACAATGATATAGTTCCGCCTTATGAAGAAGTTAAAAAGCCAAAAACAAAACCAATTAAAGGAAAACTCGTTGATCAAAAAACAGGCAATCCAATACCGGGTTATGTTGTTGCAATTCCTAAAAAAGATAAACAAGGTAAAAAGCGCATTACCATTAAAATAGGAAAAGACGGAGGGTATAATTTTAAAATCCCGCGTGAAGATTATGATATTACTTTCAGATCACCGGGGTATTCATTCACAACAATCCCTGTTAAGAAAAAAGAACCTTGGAAAAAAAGAATCATCAAGCTGAAAAAGCTGGAACCAGGAACAAAATTCGTTGTAAATAACGTATTTTTCCGAGTTCACAGAGCAACATTGCTGCCCGGGTCAATAAAAGAATTACGCCGGGCTGTAAAAATGCTAAGGGATAATCCCGGAAGGCGGATTGAAATAAGCGGACATACTGATTCAACGGGAGGCCGGAAATATAATTTTTATTTCAGCCGGAAACGCGCGGAGGTTGTAAGAAACTTTTTAATTAAACACGGTATCTCTCCTACGAGGTTAACTATCCGGGGGGCTGGCCCGGATGAGCCAATAGCAACGAATAAAACCCGTGCCGGCAGAGCAAAAAACCGCCGTGTTGAGTTTAAGGTGTTGAGGTAAATGCTGTAGGAATAGGCCTGTGTGTCTATTCATAAAATTTCAATAAAAAATTTATTAAGCATTTCCATATCCGGCTTTTTCGTTTTATCTAGAGTGAGAACAAATTTTTCATAATATTCAATTTTATCCTCAATAAAAACGTTTATTTCATTAATTCTTGTTTTTATTCCCAATTCAATCCCATTCCTTTTTTCTTCAAGTAAATTTTTAATTTTTTTAAATATGATTGTATTCTTATCCAACAATGATAATAATCTTTCAAATTCCATGGGTGGGGTTTCGTTAAATTTTTCTATCCACATACAAGCTAAAATTGGACGTAGAACATAAAAATATTTTTTTATCTTTACTTTGTTCGTTTTCAAATACGTTTTATAATTTCCTTTGGCCATGTGCAGATAATGAAAAATTGATGAAATAGAATAAAAATAACTTTTTGATAATTCTAAGATTTTTGAATAAAAATATTTATCCTTTTTATATATAATGGGAGAATTTAGCCATTCAAATAAAACCGGATTTGATTTATTCAATAAGAACAATGATTTTCGTAAATCCCATCCGGAAAAATCAAACTCATCAACAATATCATATTCAATAACATCCCGCTTTGGAATTATACTTAAATACCAATTAATATCATGCTTATATATAAACCTGACATCGTAATCGCTATCCGTTGACTCAAACCCCCATGCTCTTGAACCGGATTCAACAGCGTATAAAATTTTTACGTTTTTCTCTTTTTCAATAATAGATAAACGGCTTTGTATTTTTTTATAAATTTTTTCGTAGGGCTTACTCATAGTGCCTCCTAATATCTATTTTATATTATCTGATATTTTTAATGAATTTTCACGACAGAACCTGACGTTATTAGAGATTCTTTGGGTAGGAATAGACACATAGGGCTGGCGTTACAGTAAAACCTCAATCAACCTGATATTTAAACGTTTCCTGGATTTTTATTTTGGCGACAATCTTAAACTGCTCATAAATAGAGTTTATCAAGCCCTTTTTTATTTCCATGCATTTTTTATCACAAATATTTCTATTTAAAACAACGTCAAAAAGTACCCGGGGATATTTTTGCCCGCCCGCGAAACGGAGGTCATGAAAAGACAAAAAGTCAGGCAGCTCTTTTATTTTTGTTTCCAAAAATATTTTCACAGGCTCATATAATTTGTGCTTTTTATTTACAGGGTCTGCATGGACTGTGACGTTTGAAAGTTTAATTTTAGACTCAATATGCCGCTCAAGTTCTTCTGTAATATCGTGAATTTCAATTGCGGTAAACTTATCCTCAATTTCAGCATGAAGGGTAATTAAAACGCGTTCACCATATTGATGAACAATAACATCGTGGATACCGTCTACTCTGGAATTACTTAATGCCAATTTTTTAACCTGTTCAAGAAATTCGCCTGATGGGGCTGTGCCCATTAATGCATTAACCGTATCCCTAATTAACTTAACAGACACCCATGCCAGAAACAAGGAAACCGATATTGCTGCCGCACCGTCAAGCCATAAAACACCGTACATAGAACCTATAATTCCGGCAAGAACAAAAAATGTTGATAATGTATCACTTCTGTGATGCCAGAAATCAGCCTCAATTGTTTTGGAATTAATCTCCCTGCCTATGTGTTTAGCAAACTGTGCTGTGAATTCCTTTATTAAAACCGTACCCAAAACTATGATTATTATTTCCCATGAAACTTTAATTTTAACCGGTGTAATTATTCTTGATATTCCTGATTGAAAAAATTCTACAGCAACGGTGAAAAGTACTATTGCTATAATTAACGTTGCAACGGGTTCAAAACGTCCATGACCGAACGGATGTTTTAAATCAGGAGGTTTTGATGATATTTTAAATCCGATAACAACCACAGCTGAAGTAAAAACATCGGATAAGGAATGCACTCCGTCAACTATAAGCGCAAGGCTTGCGGAAATTATTCCAAAAGCAATTTTAACAGCAGCTAAAACTACGTTTATTATAATAGATACAAAACCTTCAATGTAAGCACATCTTTTCCTGTCAATTTCTCCCGCATTGTTTTTAGCGTACTTATTTAAAATAAAAATAATGGTTTTTCTCAATATTCTTCCGGGCCTGTTTTTTCGTATAATACAAAATTAAGCAAAATTGAATACATTTACTGCTTTTTTAACTATAACTATAATGAAAAAGCCGTAAGTTAATTAAATCATCTAAAATATATAAAAATTCATTCCTTTTTTTTTATATATATGTTATTAATAATCTAAAATAGAAAAATATTACGAATATATCGAGTAAAATATGGGTGCGAAAGCAAACAACGTAAAAATTCCCGGTTTTGGAATAATATTAATTGCCAAAGACGGTATTATTATTCAAGCTAAAGGAAAAATTGATAGTTTATATAATGAGCATGACATTCTAAACCGACATTTTTCTGATATTGGGTTTTTGAAAGATTCAGAACTTGATGAAATAATAAAAGCTTATAACCTTGATCAAGATTCAGCAAATATAAAGCTTGTAAAAATTTCACTTGATAAATATAACGCGTTTGCATTGCCTGTATATAAAGATTCCAAGTTTATTTCAATTATGATAGTAATAAATGATAAAGAAACAGATGGTGCTCCTGTCAATATATTTAAAAATGCAGACAACGAACTTGAAATTATTAATAATATTCTAAATCAAATTAATTCTACTCTTAATATTGAAAACGTGCTTGAAATGATTTTTAATCAGCTAAAAAACATATTTCTTTTTGACGGCATCTGTATACAATTGCTTACAAAAGAAAACAAAATTAAAACAATGAAAATATTTCATAATGAAGCTTCTATTGAAGATTTAAAGGAAATGGAAAACCTTGAATACGATTTTGAACACGCAAACGATTCAATAAAAAACGTATTAACAAAAGGCGAATATTTCGTTGACAGCGATACTTTATATCTTCCCCTGATAGCAAGAGATGAAATAATCGGCCTGTTATCCGTTTCATATTTTGAAAACGGTTTAAACCTGACAACAAAACAGATTAACTCGGTGAAAACTTATGCTGGATATATTTCAACTGCGCTTAATAATTCATATCTGTATACTGAAATTGAAAAAATCAATACTCAATTAAAAGAAAAAGACGAAATGATAAGCCATGACTTAAAACTTGCGCAAAAAATTCAAAATAAAATTCTCGTTAAAGACGTTAAGAATATTCAAGCAGCAGATTTTTTTATTGAATATTTACCTTACTTAGAAGTGGGCGGAGATTATTACGATATAAGTACTCTTGATAAGGATAAACAAATTGTTAGAATCTTTTTAGCTGACGCGACAGGCCACGGTATCCCTGCAGGATTAATTACAATGCTGTTAAAAAGTGAATATGAAAAGATAAAGCATTTAAACCAAAATCCGGATCAACTTTTAACAAATTACAACAACGAGTTTACTAATAATTATTTTGATTTGGGAGTTTTTTGCACCTGCTTTTTATTAGACATCAACCTTTCTGAAATGAAACTAAAATTCTGCTGTGCCGGGCATCCGCCCCAGCTTTATCTATCTAAAAACAAAACACGATTACTAAGCACTAAAGGAACAATGATAGGGCTTTATCCCGAAGCGAAATTCGAATTAGACGAAAAGAAAATTGAAAACGGAGATAAAATCTTACTTTTCACGGATGGGATTTATGAAGAGTTTAATCAAGATGACGAAATGTACGGTGAAGATAAACTCTTTGATTTAATAAAAAGCACTGCTGATTTAAAAGTTGAACAAATAATTAACGAATGTTTAAAGGATGTTAAAAGCTATATGGCAACGGAATTTTTTCAGGACGATGTTACATTTATAGGAATCCAAATAAAGTAAAAAAAATGTGCCGGACGGGGAGTCCGGCAACGATCGGGGTGTTATAGTCGGAAAATAGGGTGATTGATTTTATTTTCTAATCATCCGTTGTTATTTTAATTATAGTGTAATATTTATAAAAAATCAAGCAAAACAAGCAAAAAAAATAAAAAAAATCATTTTGTTAGTTTTATCGTTTTCCTATATAACGGAAATGCCATGGCTCATAAATATAACCCTGTTTATTATTGCGGGTATAGGATAATTTCAATCCGTATTTTTTACTGTTTTCCATTAAAAACCTAAAAGCGCGGGTATTTTCAAAATGAGTGCCTATATTATAACCTGCTTCTTTGCAGGTGAAGTCCACTGTAGTTCCAAGTTGATGCTCGGAATACGTTGGTTTTGCTGTTCCCATCCATGTGGGGCCTTTTTTACGGATTGCGCGTTTATAAAGCCGCATCTGATATTTTGCGCTTCTAAAAGCTGATATAATGTATAATTTAATACCTTGTTCTTTAGCATGATTTATTACTTTTTTAAAAACTTCCAGAGCAGGTTTTCTTAAATAATGAGTTCTGTTATCATATGGCGTATTGAATTTCTTTGGAACTTTTACTAGGTCATGAGGTTGATAATCAAAAGGAAGAGGTGTATTAACATCGACCTTTTCCTTTCCTATTGGCAGTATTCCCGTTTCGGGGATTATAACGGGTTTATTCTGAAGAAACTGTCCTATTATCCAAACATATCTTTCATCAATTTTAGTTCTGTAAAATGTCCATTTTTCTTCTGAAATTACCTTTTTATCCGCTATAAGTTTTGTTCCTCTGCTAATAGTGCCTTCAAGTTTATATTTAATATCAGGCTTGGCATATAAAGGCGTTTTTTTGAGCAGTGTAATACGCACAGACGGTAGACCGGACTTTCTTTTATTTCTTACAGGTTTTTTAACTGCATATTTTACTATAACTTTTATTCCTAGAAAAATAATTGCAGAAAAAATTACTAATGCTGCAAACAAATGAAAAGGTTTTATTGCTACTTTTGATTTTGATTCCAAATTATATTACTCCATATACATATTAAAATTTCTTCCATCTCGCATATCTTTTTTTCACTAGAACAATTGCTGCATCCACAAGCCTTTTCTCACTAACATCATCTGTTTCAGCGGCTTCTATAACAATATAAGGATAATTATTCTGTAACGCAACATATCCCAATGAACCGTCTTTTCCATCCCACTTTTTAGGGCAAACAACATTCATTCTTTTCTTTTTAAAAAAAAGGTAATCTTTTTTTGAAGTAACAAAGTAAAAAGCTTTACGGCTTTGTTTACGATTTATATAAATATGATAGCGCCTTCTTATGGAACGCTTTAAAAAGCTGTATATAGAAAGCCTTCCATAGCGTTTATTGGAATGAATAACTATTAAATATCTTTTTTTCTTAAATTTGACAGCTTTTAAAATTGCTTTTCTTATAACTTTTAAATTCCTAAGAGCCTTTTTTCTATTTTTTCTGCGTGAGCGTTCATTCCACATTTTCATATCACGCAAAGCATCATAATCGGTAAAAATACGGTTTGGGTCAACTTCAAGTTTTTCCCTGCCAGCGGGTATTACAATATTGCGGTAATTCAATTTAAAAACATTAACCAATTCTACAGCATAACCACCGTATCTTTTTAAAGCGTACTTTAAAGCGCGGGTGGCAGAGTTTTCGTTGTCATGCACAACGAAAAAATTCACATCAAGGCCTTTACGCTTAAACTTTTTAAGGATAATAGTTTCATTTCTAAATGAAGTTTTGTATTTTAAAGCCCTTTGAATTTTAAATATTAATGAAGTCCGTCCTGTATACCTTAAACGGAAACTACGGTAATCAACCGGATTGTTGAATTTTAAAAAATGAAAACCGTAAAACTGTGAATTATCTAAAAGCCATTTATAAGCTCTAGTATAAACAAAATGGTCATCTGCAATATATCGGTTTTGTTTACAGGAAACATCAACATAAACTCCGGTATGCAGTTTGGATTCCCCCGGCACATTCATTTTCCATGGTATATATTTCTCACCCCATATTTTTCGAAGCCTAAAATAATTTCTTGAATACATTGCCACGGATTGATAACCACGAACAGCAGCGAGTTTAATACCGTATAGTTTTGCCTCTAATACCATTGAAATAAAAGAAACTGCGGCTGCTCTTCTTAGATAAACTCTGTTATCTCCGGCAGTATAAACAGTTAATTCTTTTAAATCAGGGGGTTCATAATGAAAAGGTACAGGCTTTAAAAATTTTTCCTTTCCAATAGGAAATGACGTTAAAGGCCTTACATCATAGGGTTTTTTCCCTGAATATATTTTCTTAATATAATAGATATTTTTTTTATATTTAAATTTTATATAGGCAATATTATTTTTCCATTTTTCTCCTAAAACACCAATTAACTTACCACCTGAAATATATGTTTTCATTCTTTTTCTTCTATACAAACGTCTGCCGGAATATGATTTTAATAATTTGGAAACCCTTAAACCGGGTTTAAGATATAACGGAGCTCTTGAAACAATAATCTGGCGGATGTCTTTTTTTTCTGTGAAGATAAAAGAATTAAAAGATAAAATAAATATTAGCACTACGGTTCTGTAAAAAAAATTCATATTATAATCTAACTAAAATTTCTTGATTTCAAATAGGATTTAATAAATCTTTCTGCTTTATTGCAATAATTTTTCACGGTGCGTTCGCTTACATTTAGTATATCCGCGGTTTCGTCAACATTGTTTCCCTGAATTCTGCGGAGGACAAAAGCTTGTTTTAATTCCGGTTCCATTTCCCCTAAAGCGGCATAAAATGCTTCAAGTTTTTGTTTATCATAAATAACGTCTTCTATAGAAACATCTTCAGCCTTTTTAATGTATTCTTCATCAAATTCAACTTTTTCTTTTGAACTTTTATATTTGCGGTAGTAGTCAATATATTCATTGGTTGCTATTCTAAATAACCAATTTTTAAACTTATAGCCTTTTTTAAAGTTTGAAGCTTTGCGGAATATTTTAATGAATACGTTTTGATATAAATCATTTAAGTATTCTTTATCAAAAATAAGCTTATCAAGATAATTGTAAATATCCACATTATATCTCCGGTAAAGCTCTTCAAAAGCTTTTTTATCCTGATCAGCAACCATTTTTATTAACTCTTCATCTGTTTTACCGGAAAACACTTATAATCCTGCCTTGGTTTTTTATAACTTTTATTTAATATATATAAAAAATATCAAATTATAAAATCAATAGTTGATATACCTAATAAAATCAAAATACCCGTAAATATAATATCGGAAACGGATTACTCTACTAATGAAGAAATAGCATATATTTGGCAAAGTTTAAAGCATATTTTATTTTTTTTTATCCTAAACAGTATAAAATTATACATCCAGCCAAAATTCCGTTACTCCCCAGCCTCCTTGAGAAGGATGAGCAAGCTCAAAACGTTTTACTGACGGATGTTCTTTTAATAAATCATGTATCATCTGCCTTAAAATTCCTTCCCCTTTACCGTGAACAATCCTACCCTTTTCATGATTATGTATTACAAGAGATTCAATATAGCTTTCCGCTTTTTTCATTGCATCAAACCCGCGCATGCCTCTAATATGACATTCAAGTTCCGGTTTTCCCACCTCTGTATTATATTGTACTTTAATCTCTGCATTCTTAGTATCTGCTTGTTCTGTTAATATTTTCTCTATATCCGAAACCGGAGTTTTAATTTTTATATTGCCAACGATTACAGTAACAACGCCTTTTTTCTCGTTGTAATCCGTAACAACACCTTGTTTTTTTAAATTAGAAAGTAAAACGCGGACACCGCTTTTTAAACTGCTTAAATCAATCTCAGTATCTATTTCTTCTTCGGTTTGTTTTTCTTCAAAAAGCTTACGGCCCAACTCTTCTACTTTGGAAATATCTTTTTCAAGTTCTTTTTTATCTTTTTCCCTCTTCTCAAGATTCAACCTGATTTTATTTAATTCATCTCTGGTTTGTTTAACTGCTTCAAGAGATTTATACACTTCACCTTTTTTGATTTCATTTTCAAGGAGTTTTAATTCTTTCTCTTTTTCATCAAGAGTTTTAATCCGGGTTTCAGCTTGATTATGCATTTTCTCCGCATCATGAATTAAAGTTAAATACTTCTGCTTTTCGCGGTTTAACTCTTCGATTAATTCCTGATTTGAAAAATTATTTGATGATTGATAATTTTTAGCACGCTCAATAATCTTTTCATCCAAACCGAGTTTGCCAGCTATTAACAGCGCGTCAGACTTGCCCGCAATTCCCATTAACAGCTCATACTTTGGAGTCAGGGTTTCAACATCAAATGCAACCGAAGCTGTTTCAACGTTTTCATTAAAAAAAGAAAAATTCTTAATCTGCTCAAAATGCGTAGTAACAATGACTCTGGATTGTGTACTGAGTAATTGCTCAAGTATTGATACACCAAGCGCAGCGCCGTCTAAAGGGTCGGTACCTGCACCGAGTTCGTCAATTAATACAAGGCTTTTTTCCGTTGTAGTTTTGAGTATTTTTTTTATCCTGTTTATATGGCCGGAAAAAGTTGATAAATTTTGATGAATACTTTGCTCATCACCTATATCGAGAAAAATTGTATCAACAACGGATATCTCGCTGTCTTCATCAGCCGGAATATATAATCCCGCGCATGACATTAAAGTTAAAAGTCCGATTGTTTTTAAACTTACAGTTTTGCCTCCGGTATTCGGCCCTGTAATTATCAGCTGGATAAAATCTTTTCCAAGATGCATGTTTATGGGAACAACATTATTAGACAATAATGGATGGCGTGCTTTTTTTAAATTCCAATACCCCCGGTCGTTTATTTTCGGCCTCGTTAAATTTTTATCATGAGCATATCTTGCCTTTGCAACGCATAAATCAACTTTACCAAATGCTCTTAATGTTTCTTTAATTTGTTTCCAATGTTTATTTATATATGATGAAAGGCGGCGGAGAATTTTATTTTCCTCCACCTTTTCTTTTTTAATATATTCTATTAATTCGTTGTTTTTATTAACAACGAACTGGGGCTCGATAAACAAAGTTTCCCCTGAATTGGAAGTGTCTAATACTATTCCCTTAACACGGCCTTTATGGTCTTTTTTTATGGGAATTACATACCGGTTTTCACGTTGAGTTACTAGAAATTCCTGAATAATATGCTGGTTTTCTTTTTTTCTAACAAACTCTGAGAGAGTGCTTTCAATCTCGTTTTTTAACTTCCTGATTTCAGCTCTGGTTTCGGCTAGCACAGGGCTTGCTTTATCAAAAATATTTCCTTCTTTGCCAATACTGTTTAATATATCCGATGTAATATCTGTAAATTCGGTTATATTCGCGCATAATTTATTAATTTCATGTGTATTTTTACCGCTAAAATAATCCTTAATTTTTGAAGTAGATTTTAAGGTAACTGCGATTTTATAAAGTTCAAGTCCGGATAAAATTTTCTTTTTTATTCTTGCATTTTTAAGCTCTTCCCAGAGTATAAAAGTCACGGCAAAATTTATCTGTTCATTTGTCAGCAAATCATATGCTTCCGTAACAGCATCGAGCAGGATTTCGACATCGTGCTTTTCCCTGAAAAATTTCATTAACGTTACTTCATATCTGCCATATTCTGTTGAGCAGTAACAAGAAAGAGTATTTTTTATTTCATTAAATTCGAGTTTTTTTACGCTGTACAGTAACATTGATTAAAATTAAATACTTGCATAAATTAAGTCAAACTTTATAAAATATTCAAAGCTTAACCGAATCAAAGAGAAAAACAATATTTATTTTAACCATAATGTCTACTTGATTGTTTAAAAATTATAAATAATAAAAGATTACTAATTATTAAATTAATGTTACTTTAGTTTAGTATGATTAAAAAAAAATTGACTTTCTATACTTACTAATGGTAATGTTTATATGGGTGTTAAAATATCGGACACTATAAATAAAACAATCTATTTAAGGAGGCAATAAATGTCAGATAATATTGCAGACCGATTAGTTAATTATTTCATAGACTACGGTTTACCATTTACTGAAATCGGGGAAAACATGTGGACTTTAAAAGATGAGCTTGAAAACATTGACAATATCGTTGTTCATTATGATGACCCTATAGTAATTTTCCGTGTAAAATTAATGGAAATTCCTGAAACAAAAAGAGAGGAATTCTTCGAAGTTCTATTACGTTTTAATGCTGAACGCCTCGTTCACGGCGCTTATGCTATTGAAGAAAATAACGTTGTTATTATTGATACGCTTGAAGCTGAAAATCTGGATTTCAACGAATTCGTTGGTTCAGTTGATTCAATAATCCTTGCTCTTACTGAGGATTATAACGAACTCAAAGCGTACTTATAAAATAATACTTTGAAAGGAGAAATATAATGGGAATTTTTAAAAGACTTGTAGATGTTTTTAGAGCTAATATAAATGATTTAATAAGCAAAGCAGAAGACCCTGAAAAAATGCTTAACCAAATGCTTATAGATATGAATGAAAAACTCGTTGAAGTTAAACAGGAAGTCGCAAAAGCTCTTGCTGATGAAAAACGGCTTCAACGCCAGGCAGAAGAAGAAAAACGCGCTGCTAAAAATTGGGAGAAAAAAGCAATGCTTGCTGTTGAAAAAGGCGATGATAACCTTGCAATGGAAGCATTAAAAAGACAGAAAATGGCTCAAGCCAATGCTCAGGGTTTTGAAGAACAATATCAACAGCAAAAAGCAGCTGTAGATAAATTAAAAACAGCACTTAATAAACTAAACGATAAAATTGATGAAGCCAGACGTAAGAAAAACCTTCTTATTGCCCGCGCTAAACGTGCAAAAGCACAGGATAAAATCAATAAAACAATGTCAAGTTTAACAGACAATTCCGCATTCGATACTTTTTCACGTATGGAAGAAAAAGTCGCGAACATGGAAGCGCGCGCGGACGCGGAAATGGAATTAAACGAAGAAATGTCAGGAAGCAATTTAGAAGACAAGTTCAAAGAACTTGAATCAGAAGGCGATGCATCCGACATGCTTGCGGCGTTAAAAGCGAAAATGAATAAAGCTTAATTAAATACAACAATACAACGAAAAAGGCCTGCATTTTAGCAGGCTTTTTTTTTGCTTTAAAACAATTATTAAAACTTAATATACCCCGGCTTTTATTAAATTAATTTTTTTTTCGAAATCAAAAATGTACTTTTCCGTGATTGAGCATTTTGATATTCAGGACAGCTATGCTGACACATAGGGTTTACATCTAAATTATTGATTTATCATAAAGAAAGCGTTATTATTATAATATCATTGTAAGGTATAAATATGAAATTTAAAACGAATGACATTATCGTAAATCATTTTTTTAATTTTATTCGAAATTGGGATAATGCCTCAAAAAAGAATTTAATCGTTAAACTGTCTCAAACAATTGATGGTAAATCAAAAAACAACTATGATTTTTCTTCATGTTTTGGAGCATGGAGTGATGATAGAACAGCTGACGAGATAATAGAAAGTATATATTTTAATAGAATTAATAGTAATGAGATAGAAAAGTTTTAATGAATTATTTACTTGATACTAATATCTGCATTTATTTTTTCAAGGGTCAATTTAGGCTTAAAGAAAAAATCAATAAAATCGGTTTTAATAATTTCGCTATTTCAGAAATAACTTTAGCAGAACTATTATTCGGAGCTGAAAAAAGCGAACAGAAAGAAAAAAACTTAAAAGTAGTTAATGATTTTTCTGATAAAATTATAATAATTCCTATATTCACAGCAATTAGAATTTATGCAAAAGAAAAAGCTCGGTTGCAGGCAAAAGGAATGAAAATTAGCGACTTTGATTTATTCATTGGTGCAACATCAATTGCAAATAATATGACTATGATAACGAGAAACGTCAGAGAATTCAAACGTATAGAAAACATAAAAATTGAAAATTGGATAGATGAGTAAAAGTGGGGCTAAAAAAAAAGAACCACGCAGGTCATAGACGTCAACGATGTGTTCACTTAAATACCAAGTTTTATAATAAGCTCCTCTTTGCTTATTTTATGGTGTTTTAAAATCT